>JBDNIR010000299.1:0-3058 GCA_041688195.1 Marinobacter sp. | reverse complement strand
CCAGCCGCCAAAGGCTGTGAAGGCTACAAACCGACTCGCTGACCGACACCACACCTCGACGGCGTTTAACAAGACTTCCCGACAGACTGTGCCAGCCACCGGTCGGATTGCGCTCGCCCTGAATATTGCTGAAACCGCTTTGCCACGACCAGACACACTCTTTGGAGCCGGTTACCGGGTTAGAATCTGGCTTTAACAGCCTGTCACTTCAACAACAGACTGCCTCACGGCTCATTATCTACGCTGGCTCAGCAGGCCATGCTAGACTTTTTGGGCTTAAGTTGATGACATTGGGTGTTAGTGCCGGTTGGTTTGCGGGAGAAAGTGGAGCAGAAGGTCAGGTCGATGAACAAAATTTACTAATCTTTTATCCAGTGGTGCACGCTGGGGTGCAGCAGCGGTATTACAAGTACTGCATGTTCGTTAATGATGGAAAAGAGGTGACCATGGATGATTTTTCCCCCAGTGATCTAAAGACCATACTGCATTCAAAACGTGCCAACATTTATTACTTGGAGCATTGCCGGGTTCTGGTCAATGGCGGTCGAGTGGAGTTCGTCACGGATGAGGGTAAACGGTCCCTTTACTGGAATATTCCCATTGCGAACACCACGACAGTAATGCTCGGAACGGGTACGTCCATTACACAAGCTGCCATGCGGGAACTGGCAAAAGCGGGCGTCCTGGTTGGATTTTGTGGTGGTGGCGGTACGCCGCTATTCAGCGCAAACGAAGTTGATATTGAGGTGGCCTGGTTCACACCGCAAAGCGAATACCGGCCGACAGAATACCTTCAGGCTTGGGTGGGCTTTTGGTTTGATGACGATAAGCGTCTTGAGGCCGCCAAACGCATTCAATTGGCACGTCTTGGGCTACTTGAAAAGCTTTGGTTGAATAACCGGCAACTCAGGGAGAGCGGCTTCGACATATCCCCCGATAGACTGCTGGGTCTTGTTGAGAATAGCCGCGACAAAATTGGCTCCTCACCAGACGTCACTCACTTGCTGACGGAAGAGGCCAGACTGACCAAGCAACTGTTCAAACTTGCCGTACAAGCAATGAATTACGGTGATTTTACCCGCTCTAAGCGTGGCGCAGGTGTGGACCCAGCAAACCGATTTCTTGATCATGGCAACTACCTGGCGTATGGACTCGGAGCGACAGCGACCTGGGTATTGGGGTTGCCCCATGGTCTGGCGGTTCTTCATGGTAAAACCCGCCGTGGCGGCCTGGTGTTTGATGCCGCAGATTTGGTCAAGGATGCGGTGATTTTACCGCAAGCGTTCATTTCAGCTGTTCGGGGAGACGAAGAGCAGGAATTCCGGCGTAACTGCATCGAAGCGCTCACCCGCTCGGAAGCGCTGGACTTCATGATCGATACCTTAAAAGACATCGCCTTTTCAGTTGGAAATTCCGCGTCATGAATGTGTTGTTGGTTTCCCAGTGCAGTAAAAACGCGTTGAAAGAGACGCGCCGGGTATTGGACCAGTTTGCAGAGCGTCGCGGTGACCGCACCTGGCAAACGCCTATCACGATGGAGGGGCTTATAACTCTTAGAAAACTTCTGAAGAAGACGGCCAGAAAAAATACCGCCGTCGCCTGTCACTGGATACGAGGCAAAGATCACAGCGAGCTTATATGGGTTGTGGGTGACGCCGGTCGGTTTAACGCCGAGGGTGCAGTGCCGACCAATACCACCAGCCGCGACGTACTGCGCGTTGGCGATGAAAACCAGTGGCACACGGCAGAATCCATTTCGATACTGTCCGGTATTGCCGGACTGTTCCATGATTTTGGTAAAGCCAACACACTGTTCCAAAAGAAACTCAAGCCGACTTACACAGGAAAGGGCAGCGAGCCTATTCGTCATGAGTGGGTGAGCCTGCGTCTGTTTCAGGCATTTATTGGTGAGTTGGATGACAAGAGCTGGCTTGATCGCCTTCAGCAGGCATCCCCGGACATGGAACATGCGCTTATTGAGCGGTTGATAAAGGACAAACAGAACTCTCTCAAAAACCCGTTTAAGGCGCTGGCCGAACGCCCGCTGGCCTCAATGGTTGCCTGGCTCATCGTCACCCACCATCGTTTGCCGGAGTTCCCACGGCACGAAAGAGAACACGGTGAAGAGCCGCGATCCGGCAGTATTGATCGTTGGATGACTGGCAATAAATTTAACGCAAGCTGGAATTCACCCCAGGCGCTCTATACTGACTGGACCCCGAAAGACTGGGATGATGTTTGGAGCTTCCTTCAAGGTACACCGCTAACCAGCCAAACCTGGTGCCGTAAGGCCCAGAGCATTGCCAAGCGAGCGCTGGCACACAAGCAAATGATGGAACATGATTGGCTGCAGGATCGGTTCACCAGTCACTTGGCCCGACTGGTTCTGATGCTGGCGGACCATTGTTATTCGGCATCGGAGCCTACCCCCAAATGGCAGGACAAACAGTACAAGGCTAACGCCAATACAGATCGGGAAACTCGGCAGCCTAAGCAAAGGCTCGACGAGCACAATATCGGGGTTGGGCACAATGCAGTATTGATGGCCAAACGTCTGCCCGGCCTTCGCAAAAACTTACCGGCAATTACCCGCCTTAAAGCATTGAAAAAGCGTGTCACGGTTTCCCGCTTCCGCTGGCAGGATAAAGCTTATGACCTTGCCAAGAGCGTGTCGCAACGATCTGAACAGAATGGTTTCTTTGGCGTCAACATGGCGTCAACCGGCTGTGGCAAAACCTTCGCCAATGCCCGCATTATGTACGGCCTTGCCAACGAACGATTGGGCTGTCGCTTCAATGTCGCTTTGGGGTTGCGCACGCTGACACTCCAAACCGGCGATGCGTTTAGCGACAAGTTGCATCTGGACTCTGAAGACCTGGCCGTGTTGGTCGGATCGCAGGCGGTGCGCCAACTGCATGAACAACGAAAACAGGACGCGATGGAGGCGGAAGGTCGCCACGCTCGGTCGGGCAGTGAGTCGGCGGAAGACCTTCTTGGCCAGGAGCAACATCTGCGGTATGAGGGCAGCCTTGACGACGGCCAGCTAAGTGAATGGCTG
>JBDNIR010000298.1:0-2728 GCA_041688195.1 Marinobacter sp. | reverse complement strand
CCATGGTCGAGGGGTTGAAATTATGTGCCCAGACGTTTACCAAAGACGTCACCCAGCTATCCTGTTGTGCTGGATAGCGGCGGGGGTATTAGCGCGCAGGCCTTTTTGTTGGGCGAAGACCGTAGCCTTTTGTTCAAGCAACTCAAGGCTTATCTCAGTACAAGCAGAGCTTGACCAGAATCCTGACCTTGCCTAAAAACCCATGGGATCACCTGACAAAAGACCCCTGCTACGGCGAACGACTGTTTTGTTGTGGTTTGGGTGCGAACTTATTGTACTGACCCCCTGGTTGGGCCTGCAGTTTGGCGCCACTGACCTGAGTTGGCAGCAGGTCCTCGCCGGGTTGTTGGGGGAGGGCTCCAGTCATGTCGAGCGGGTGGTGATGCATATGACCGGTGTGGAGGGGCTTACAGTGATCATGTCTTTGCACGATCTGAATCAGGCGGCGCAATTTGCCGACTATGTGCTGGTGTTGGAGGATGGACAGCTATGGACAGCTATGGACTTCCACCGTCACATGCACGAGCGATGAGTTGCCCGCCTGGATAAGGTTCCGATAATGGCCGGGCGGCAGGGGGTTATGAGTAACGACGGCGGCAATCGCGGCGTATAGGTTCGGCCCAATCGACCACACATGGAGATCGCTCACCCGCGTATCGCCGTATTCCACGGCTCGCTTTATGTCCTGTTCGATACCGCTCTGCTGTTGATCGAGTAATACGCTCGAGGTGGACTTCAACAATCCCCAAGACCACCGGGTGACGAGAATGGCGCCGACAATGCCCATCGCGGGGTCCATCCAGTTCCACCCGGCGTACTTCCCGGCAAGCAGGGCCACGATGGCCAAAATAGAAGTGAGCGCATCGGCCAGCACGTGGAAATAGGCGGCCCGGCGATTATGGTCGTGATGGCCGTGGTCGTGAGGGCTGTGTGAATCATCTTCATGATGCACGTGGCTGTGATCATGGTCGTCGCCGAGAATCCATGCCGATACTCCGTTAACGATCAGACCAATGATTGCCACAAAGATAGCGCCGTTGAATGAAATGGCAACCGGGTTCATAAAACGTTCGACGCTTTCGATCACCATAAACAGTGCGAAGCCGGCCAGAAGTATGGCGCCGGTAAATCCCCCCAGTGCATTGACCTTGCCGGTACCAAAACTGAAGCGGGGGTTGGTGGCGTTCTTCCGGGCATACCCGTAGGCAAACGCAGCAATGCCCAATGCCGTCGCATGTGAGCCCATGTGCAGGCCGTCGGCAAGCAGTGCCATGGAGCCATAGATCAAGCCCGCTGCAATTTCCCAGACCATCATCACCAGGGTGAGCCCGACGACGATCAGTGTGCGCTTTTCGCCGGACCGTCGCTGGTCTTGCCCAAAGGTGTGATCGTGATGCCATCTTGCGATATTTTCTTCGTGCATGCGTCTGTGTTCCTGGCAATAAATGGAGCCCCTTGATACACCCCGCATTATGGTCAAGGGACTAAGCGTTCGGCATCACTCTCGATGTCAGGATTGGCGACGTGCATCTGAATATGGTCTTCTATGATTTCTGCCATGAGGCCATTCATGGCACCGCGCCCGGCGGCGCAGTAACCGGGTTTTGTTGTTTGTGATATGCGCCATAAACTAACCGATATGTAGGGTAAGGGGTACGGTATCAAAAATAACAAAACCGTGCCAAGAGAAGGGCGTTATTTATTACCAAAGCGACGATCCAGTTGTTCAAGCGGTGGGAGCACTGCACTCCAGCGCACAGAACAAACAATTATGTTACTGTATAACATTATGAAACTTAACAAACGTGAACTTAAACAAATGGAACGTCAGCTTGTTGTTGCGCTGACCGAGGCCTGCGAGCCAGCAAAAGCTGAAATACCCGGCTTTTGCTGGCTTACCCACGACGCACCAGACATTAAAAGCAGGCAACACCTGACGATCCGCAGGCCGGGAGCTTCCATGGCGAAGGAAATAAAAAATCCCTGCAACTCTATCTGTCAACTCGACAGTGGCGTCTGCCGGGGTTGCGGTCGCACACGGGCGGAAATCAAAGCCTGGAAAGGAATGAAGCGGCCCGAGAAACAGATGGCTATAAAAGCAGCTACCTTGAGACTGGAAAAACAGAAGAAGGTTTCATAAGGAGCGAACCCTGAGCAGGTTCTTTCAGTACCTGATCCCCACCCAAAAACGTGCACCTGCTGGAGGGTTTGGAGCAGCAGGCAGGCTGTGCTGGTGTGAAAATATTCATGGGCAGCTCATTCGGTGAACTCATCGCCGAAGAAGACGAAGTCCTGGAGCGCATTCTTGCATCATGAGCACCGCAAACTTTCTGTATGCGATCGCTTAAGTGTAATGTTATAACGTACTATTAAGAGAAATAGTGAGGAGAGCCTAATGAATAAAGTTCCAGTTACAGTCCTCACCGGCTACCTCGGTGCTGGCAAAACAACACTGCTTAATCGCATCCTCTCGGAACAGCATGGCAAGCGCTACGCCGTGATTGTTAACGAATTTGGCGAGGTTGGTATCGACAATGACCTGGTTGTCGGGGCGGACGAAGAAGTGTTCGAAATGAACAACGGCTGCATCTGCTGTACCGTCCGGGGCGATCTGATCCGAATTATTTCAGGTTTGATGAAACGCCTGAAAGGCTTTGACGCCATCATTCTTGAGACAACAGGAATTGCCGATCCGGCGCCGGTGGCGCAAACATTCTTCGTAGACGAT
>JBDNIR010000297.1:0-2774 GCA_041688195.1 Marinobacter sp. | reverse complement strand
GGGTAGAGCGCCGCGCTTACTTCGGGCTCTTCCAGCATATCCGCCAGCTCGCGGTCTATTTCAGTTTCCTGGCCTTCATCTGGCAGCGGATCGAACAGGGTGTTCAGCCAAGCTGCTATTGAAGGGGTTTCTTCCCGGTTATAGTCCGTGGACAACGCGCGTATTCGCTTGAAGCCAATAATACGCTGGTGCCTTGGGTCCCGTATCTGCTCAAAACCACGCCAGTAAATGCGATCACGAGTGTGGAGCTGGACAAACAGGGTATCTATGGGGTCAGAAGGTTTTTCCGAAGTGCCGTCCTCCTTTTTCTCCCGGACAGTTGTCCAGGCGGGATAAAGTACCGCAACGGCGTCCGCTTCTACATGCTCACGGGCGGCACGCAGAATCAACGCCCAACGGGCCTTGTCAGCATCGGTTTCCAGAGAGTTAATGGGTAGGTCGTAGCTTTGATCACTGGAGAGAACGATTGCCATCATCGGGGCATCAAGCTCACCCATGGCCTCAGCCTGAGCTACAGAAATCAGTTCGTCGATTGCCATCGGTTGGTTCATAATTCAAACGCCTCCTCGATGCCACATCATGGACGGTCAGAAAGTGATGACCGCTTGCTACAGTAACAGCATAGACTGCTCTTGCTGTAAAGATAAACGTGCAGTTTGTGTCATCGGATCACAAACCGTATCAGTAATGCCGTTCGGTGCGCTCGTAATGGGCGAACCAGGGCTTGGCCTCCTCCAGTTGCGCCGCTAACTGCAACAGCGTGGCCTCATCACCGTGGGGCGCACCAAACTGGACACCAACCGGCAAGCCTTCGTTTGTCCAGTAAAGCGGCACCGACATCGCTGGCGTGCCGGTCAGGTTAGCCAGCTGGGTAAACGGCGTACGCGCCAGGTTTTCCATCGCCAGCTCATCCACGTGCCCGCTTTTATGCAGCAGCCGTCCCGCCTTGAGTAACAGCAGGAGTTTCGAGGCCAGGCGCAGATGCGCCGGAGTTTCCAGCTCCCCAATGCGGGCTGGCATCCGGCCTGTGGTGGGACAAAGGTACAGATCATAGGACTCGAAAAAAACACCCAGGGCACGACCGAACTCGTTCCAGCGTTGATGCAGGCGCACATACTCGGGCAATGGCAGTGTCTTGCCCAGCATGCCCAACAAGCGGGTCTCAAGCTCAAAATCGGTGTCCTTAGCCCCGAAGTCGGCACGGGCCTTTGCCATTAGCGCAGACACTTCGCCGAAGTAAAGGCCCAAATAGCATTGCGCCAGCGCCATTCCGTCAAATTCCGGCTTGGCGATTTCGACGTCGTGGCCCAGGTTTTCCAGTATACGAGCGGTCGATTCGACACCTTCAATGCACGCCCGGTCGACTTCTGTGCCGTAGGGTGAGGCCGTGAACAAGCCGATCCTCAGCCGACGGGGCATCTCCTGCATCAGGTCGGTATAACGCCCGGACGGTGGCGGGATATTGAACGGGTCGCCCGAGGCTGGGCCCGCCAGAACGTCCAGCATCGCGGCGCTGTCGCGCACTGTCCGGGTCACTACATGGTCTGAGGACGCCCCGAGCCAGTGCTCGCTCTCGTGAGGCCCGGCAGAAATCCGGCCTCGCGAAGGCTTTAAACCGAACAGACCGCAATAGGCCGCCGGAATGCGAATGGAACCACCGCCATCATTAGCCCCGGCCATCGGTACAATACCCGCGGCCACAGCAGCACCGGAACCGCCACTGGAGCCGCCTGGCGTCAGGTCGGTATGCCAGGGGTTGCGGGTCGGGCCCCAAAGAGCCGATTCGGTAACCGCCCTCAGACCGAATTCCGGCGTGGCAGTTCGGCCGAGGAACACCAGGCCGCCCTCACGGCTGCGCCGGACAAATTCGGAATCCTGATCGGGCACGTAGTGCCGCAGCGCGCGGCTGCCATAGGTGCAGGCAAAACCGGCCTGTTGCTGGCACAGGTCTTTCAACAGGAAGGGCACTCCGCCGAGCGGCGCGTCCACCGGCACACGCTGTTTGAACGCCTCTGAAAACTGGGGCTGACAAATAGTATTCAAACCAGGATTGGTGACAGCGGCACGCTCTATGGCGGCTTCACATACCTCTTGGGCAGTGACTTCCTTACGACGGATCAGATCTGCCAGGGCTACGGCATCAAAGCGCAGGTATTCCGATTCCTTCATAGTGGCTTCCGGCTATGGCTGCAGGTCAAAGGATATTGCCAGCATACCTTAACTGAACAACGTGTGAACCTTTGTGCAGCTAGCGCTCATAGACGCCTCTCCTGCTAACCTATACGCTCTCCAGACTAGACCGGATTTACTCTCAGGAACAGCCTTATATGAAGACTCTGATCATTGCAGGCCTGCTGATTCTGCTACTTTTTGCCACCACGCCCGGGCACGCCAACGAGCTCGTCCGCGAAGACTGGAAAACCATCGTGCGGGATTCACCGTACTGGGTGAGTCAGGGCGTCTACGACAACATTACGACTATCCGGCGCTGGGTGCTGACGGAGTCCGGCTATTGCTCGGACCAGGATCGTCATATCCTCTACGACATCCGCGGCCGTTTTATCAGTTACATGGATGACGGCGAAACCCGTGAAGCCACCCAAGCGGAACTGAACCGTACCCGCGAATCCCTAGCCAGGCGTGGACAGGTGGACGCCTGGGCAAAAGGCGAGGAAGGCCAGACCGGTTATCCGTTTGCACTCGCCTGCCGGCAGCCACACGTTGACCTCACCGACTCGGTTGCACGCTATCTCGGCACCATACCGTCGGAACTG
>JBDNIR010000296.1:0-4507 GCA_041688195.1 Marinobacter sp. | reverse complement strand
CTTTGCGCGCCTGCTGGCCGACTTCCACCATATAACCTGTAACGTCCATCCCATTACCCTTGCTAAAGCAGTCAACGTCAAAATAAAGTGCACACTTTACCCTCACGGATTCAAGTACGCATCTCAAGTGTTTATTATACCGCTGCAAAACAGATCACAGCGTAACGGATTTTAAGATACCCTTTGACACAATCGATGACACATAAGGACAGACAGCATGGCCCAGATGGCCGACAAATTTCTGCTCAGCCGTTTTGCCCGACTAAGCTGTCTGCTCTTGATCGGACTGGCCGTTTACGGTGCCCTCATTTCGAGCTGGCTCACGGCTGCTGCAGCGCTCTTCGGTGGTGTACTGATATGGACCACTCCTGCAATGGGCCCAGGCAACGAGCGCAAGATATGGGTCTGCATCAACCGCGCTATCGCTCTTACTCTGACAGGCTTATTGTTAGCAAGCCTCTGGCTGGGGCCCGCAAGCCTGGCACATTGGCTTTACGCGGTGCCACTCATTATCTTCGCGCTGTTTCCCCTGACTTGGGCCGTCTTGCTGGTAATGCTTGCCATGGCGACCGTCATGATAGCAACCCTGATGCCAGAAGCAGGGCCAGCCAGGCACCAACTGGTGAGTTCCCTGCTGCTGACCACCGCCATCACCGGGTTGCTGGTCTTCCTGCGTGAGTATAAGACCCAGCAGCTCGCCCCCCTGCGCCGCACGGATGAATTGACCCAGGCCGCAAGCCGGGACTACCTGTCAGCGGACCTTCACAAGGAAATTCAGCGTAGCGAGCGCGAGGGTACCGACATGGCAATCATCATGATTGGCCTCGACACGCATCTTAACGACTCCGACCTTGATGCTGACATTCGCGCAATACTGCCCCGAATCGGTCGATTCCTTCACTCCCAACTACGGGACTTCGACAGCTATTACCGTGTCGCCGATCTTCAGTTCCTGATCATACTGCCCGGCAACACCACGGCCGAATCCGCTGCCAAAGCAGAGCAAATCCGCAAAGGACTGAGAGCGCTCTTAGTCTCACATGAAATGGATCTGACTATCAGCGCGGGAATAGCCGGGCTCAATATCGGTGATGATGCAGACAGCTTGCAGAATTCTGCCGCCAACGCCTTGATACGAGCCCAGCAACAGGGGGGCAACCGTGTACAGTCATACAGCTCCTGGTCCGGCCCCGCGATTAAACACGTCGGGGGTCTCTAACATGACTGAAACCCGGCTTCGTACCTACACCCATCTTGCAGGTTATGGCCTTGCCACATTGTTCATCATTGCGCTGGCATCCCAAAACCTGCGATATGGATTCTATGAGCTCTTCTATCTGGCGACGGCGCTGGCACTGCTGACCGGCATAGGCGCGGTATACACACTGATTTCGCGACGCCAGCAACTCAAAGCGCCGGGGCATCTGGTAATCCTGGCGCTGCTCAATGCTGCCATTATCGCGGCGCTTTTCACCCTCGACCGAACCGACATCAGTTACTGGTGCCTGCCGACCATTTTGCTGAACATGCTGGTACTGCCATTACGCCAGGGGCTTATCCTGTCCATTGCGTCCATCGTACTGCTCAGTGGCTATCTGTTTGCCACCGTGCCCATATCAGAAACCTTGCTGACTACCATGGCCATGTTGATCATCCTGAGCGCCGCCTCTTTGTACATCTGGCACTACAACCACATGGCCCAGTCAGCCGAGGATCTTGCCATCACGGATCCCATCACCGGCGCCCACAATGCCCGTTTCCTGAACGAGACACTGCAGAAGGAAATAAGCCGCTCCAACATAACCGACCATTCATTGTCGGTTATGTTAATTGGCATTGACTACGTGGGAGAGGCCAAGGACCTACACGGAGAAACCGCCATGCAAAATCTTTCGAAAGAGGTTACCCAGCAATTGTTCGGCGTGATTCGGGCCGGCGACACCCTCTACACTCTTGGGAATGGCGAATTTTTCCTGATCCTTCCATTTACCCCGGAAGAGGGTGTCCGGGTGATTGCCGAACGGATTCGCCGAACCCTCGCGGAATACCGATGGCCGGTTATTGGACGGCTTACCGTCAGTCTTGGCTGCACTACCCGAATAGCCAGCGACACACGCAGTGATGCCTTGCGCGGTCGTACGGCAAAAGCGCTGCACCAGGCCCGAGAACGTGGCCATGACAACATCTGGTACAGCCACTAACCATGACATCCGGCGTATTCGAAGCACTCACTGCCTGGTTTTCCGCCAACCCGGCGTGGCTTGCCGCTGGCCTGTTTCTGATTGCGTTTCTGGAGTCCCTGGCTATCGCGGGACTGGTTATACCCGGGGTCGCCATCTTGTTTGCCATAGCCGCCCTCGCCGGTAAAACAGGTATGCCCGTAGGCGAGGCACTGGCTTGGGCTTGGGCGGGAGCCGTACTCGGCGATGGCATCAGTTACT
Source organism: Marinobacter sp. (assembly GCA_041688195.1). Lineage (GTDB taxonomy): Bacteria > Pseudomonadota > Gammaproteobacteria > Pseudomonadales > Oleiphilaceae > Marinobacter. Next base: position 2,066 of record JBDNIR010000296.1, on the reverse strand, counting down.
TGCTGGGACGCCAGTTAAAAGGTCGCCTTCACTCTGTCTGGCCGTTCAGTCGCTACCCTCGGATGCTGCGGCGTGGAGAGCATTTTTTCCTGCTTCACGGTGGCAAGAGTGTGGTTATCGGTCGGTTTGTGGGGCCAATTCGACCGGTCATTCCCCTCATCGCCGGCGCTTTTCGGATGCCGTCGCGCCGTTTCTTCACCTTCAATATCCTTTCGGCCATCGGCTGGGCGCCAGTCTATGTATTACCCGGTTTTTTGGTAGGGAGCGCGCTGGCATCCGATACCAAACTACCGCCCCAGCTTTATCCGGTCCTTGGCCTTAGCCTGGCGATCCTTGCCACTATTTATTTGATATTTTTTCGCCTTCGCTGGGGACTGAACAACGAAAGTCGCCTCTATAACCGGTTGCGGCGATGGACAACGCGTTACAACACCGCCCATAAGTTCTGGCGTTCATTTTCCAGTGCGCGACCGGCTCAGGGCGGCGAGTTTCCCCTGGGGTCCATCAGCCTGGGGCTGGCTGCCGGAGCCCTATTTGTCATCTGGGCCACCATCAACCTTTCTACTGGTCTGCTTGAGGAGTTCAATCGGCAAGTCGCGTACTTTTTCAGCAGTATTCGTCATCCGTTTTTTGACGCACCCGCCCTTTTCATTACGCTGCTCGGAGATATTTGGCCCCTGACTCTGGGGGCGCTGCTTGCGATCACGGTATTTGCCTTCCGAGGCTATTATGCGGCGGCGGTGCACGTGGGAGCAGGTTTTCTGATTACCAGTGTGATGGTGACCGGTTTGAAGGCGAGCTTTGCTGTCGGACGGCCGGAGTTGGTGGCCACGCTACCGGACTCCTGGGCTTTCCCCAGCGGCCATGCCACCAGTATGGCGATGTTTTCGGGACTGGCTGCCGGTTTTGTCGCCCGGGAATTCAGCAATGAAAAGCGCTGGCAAATCTATCTTGGCTTTAGCCTACCTATGCTGTTAGTAGCAGGGAGCCGACTTTATCTTGGAGTACACTGGTTCAGTGATGTGATCGGCGGAATTCTGCTGGGACTTTCCATGTGCGGGTTCTTGCGTGCCAGCTACAGCCGGTATGACGACACGCCCCTTAAGCTGGACCCATCGGCCATTCTCGCCATTTTGCTCTGGCTGACCGGCATAGCATGCTACCTGATGTTCACATGGTCGGATGCTGTCACACGGTATGCTCCTGTAAGCCCCCCTCCACTCTGATTATTCCAACGCTTCCAGCAAGGCATGCAGGCGCTCAAGGCGTTCTATGGGATTCTGAAGTGCCACCAGCCGCTGCTTTTCCTGCTTGTCCAGAGGCAGCAACTCCGTCAAGCGCCAGCCCACGTCCCGGGCGTCGTCGAAGGTCACATCCATGTCCAGATCATTGACCACCGGATGCTTCAGTAACGCTCTCAGAACAACTGGCAATTCGGAGTACTCGTCGGGGATACCAAGCTCGGCTTCGTCTACCAGACACTCGACATCTCCTACATTCAAGCCATCGGGGGCCTTCCAGGCTTTGATAACCGACACCTTCGACTGGCCTTCAACTGTTATGCCCAGCAGGCCATTATCCAACTGTTGAAAATCGATAATCCGAACATAGGTACCGATATCGTAAAACGCGGCCATGGCGCCAGTTTCCAGCCCTTCACGGAGCAACACTACCACAAAGCCCCGGTCTTCCTTCAGGCAACGGGTCAGCATATCTATATAGCGCGTCTCAAACAGCTGAAGAGGGATTCGCCCCCGCGGCAAAACGATTGAGTTCAGTGGAAACAAAGATACATGCATAAAAGATTCGGTCACCTTAACTAGGACTCCGGAGTCATTGAGCAGACAACAGACGATGTACTTCATCGACCCGGGCACGAGCCTCCGTCAGCATCTGGAGGCTACGTGATGCATTCAGCTCAAGTTCGCCCAACCGCCGATACGCCGGCACATCTTCAAACTGGGGAAGATCAGCATTCTGCTGAGCACCAATCATCGCATGGAGTTGCGCGACCTGAACGACATCCACGAGTTGCGGCAGGTCCTGCCGACACTCATATTGCCAAT
>JBDNIR010000295.1:0-2318 GCA_041688195.1 Marinobacter sp. | reverse complement strand
TAATTATTTGGCTGCTCTTTGGGATTGTGTGTGCAGTCATTGCCAGTAATAAAGGTCGCAGCGGGTTCGCCTGGTTTCTAATTGGCGTGCTGCTTGGTCCATTTGGGTTGATACTAGCCTTCGTTGTTGGCAAGAATGTAGAAGCTGTAGAAAAAGCAAGCCTCAGCTCTGGCGAAGTCAAAAAATGCCCTCACTGTGCAGAGCTAGTCAAGCGGGAAGCAGTCAAGTGCCGTTATTGTGGCGAGTCCCTTGGATAGCGCCAGTTGTGCAATCTAACAATTGCATGGGGAGAGACGCGTTTCTGCTATGCCCATTGGCCTTTGCTCCAAATGAGCCTCTCATGCTAGGCGTTATAAACCTGAATAATTGGAGATCAGAGAACATGGCCAAAGTATTTATCCTACTTTTTTTATTCCCATTTTTTGCTAACGCGGGGGATGGTTACAACATCACAGGGAAATCGGGCGTCATGTATTTTGTCGCAATAGACTCTGCCCAGCAAAATAACGAAGATATTTATCGTTTCGCTGTTGGCGAAGCGTGTGCTGGAAAATCCATCTGTCAGGTTCAATACTGGGTTGACAATGCGCCAAAGTCATTCCCGTTAAGTGACAGTCAAGTCGATTCAAAAATTGTTCATTGGCAACAAAACATTAATACTGGCTTGCGTCGTTGGCTAGTTAAATGTAACTCATCAAAACTCTTTGTAAACGAAAGAGAATGCATGTAAAGCCCATAAAAGCTACTGTTTTTTTAACGCAACAAGAAATTCAACCGGGAAAAATATAGCTGGCTATAATGTGAACGGAGCGAAACAGCCAATTGTATTTTTCCGCTTAAGTAGGCGTTAAATCTAAATAACCAAAAGTAAAAGGTGAATAAATGAAATTATTTATATTTGTGAGTTTGGTTTTTGCTTTAGCTGGTTGTAGCGATGACAATTACGTATCGACGGTGCAATATAAAATTGAAAATGAGAGCGTTCATCCAACATTCAGTAAAAGTAACTTGGATATTAGGCTAGATAAGAAAATATCTGAAAAAGATCTTCAAGATATAGCGAACGAGCTGAGGCGTGATAGAACCAAATATGAAAGGCTTTGGATCGGCTATTACCTTCCAGGTATGAAAGTTGGGTCTGGGTCATGGGCAACAACTCATTTTACTCCTGAATTAGAAGTGCAAATTCTAGGCTCTACCGCGATAGAGGATGACATTTTAAAAGCAGTAAGCATCGAAGCCGGTACAGTGCTTGGGAAGTGGGAAGATCAGCGAACAATGGTCGAAAGTTCGCTGATCTTATATGAACACAAAGGGAAAATTAAATTAAAATCTACTTACACGGATGGTAGTTTTAGTGACCGAATACTAACTAAAAAGAATATTGGCGGGCGTGTTAGGTATGACTATTTAGAATCATTCCACGGTGAATACTTTATGGTGGAGGAAAATGGGAATCTTGGTATGTACGGCAATAATGGTAAGTTTACAGAAGCTGTAAAGGTAAATTAGTGCTTATCTCAGCCAACAAGACAGGTCATGAAGGATAGTCCTTCGCTGCCTCTCACTGAATAAACGGATTAGCATTGCCTTGAAGGCTCTTAATCTTTTGGCTTCTCTTGACGGGAGTTCCCAGTGATAAGGACCCAAGCTACCGCTACAACTAGAGCCGCGCTTGCGGCCTTTTTATACACTGTGTAATAGTTGGTACGTTTTTTGATTTGGACTGTATTTTGCTTGAAAGGCATACGTGATGCCATGTCAATAATTATACCAAGTACAGTTTTACGGGTAGGCAGGTCACTAAATTAGCCTGAACAGGCGGTTTTACTGGGAGACTGCGCGAGCATGACCACAAATTGCCGCCGTGAAGCCTTGGGAAAGCGCCAGCCCTACTGGCCAGCCCCGCCATTTCCGGCAGGCAACGGATAGAAGGCTACACGCTCCCATAACGCACCCAGTCTCCGAAACGAAAAAAGCCAACCCGTATGGATTGATCTATGTCGTTGATCTAATTGGTCGGGACGGCAGGATTTGAACCTGTGCGGACCCGCATGCAGGGTGTTGTGGGGGCTGAGGGTTAGATACCCGGGCACCTGATTATGTGCTCAAATTGCCACAGTTCTTGCAATGGCTTTCAGATGCAGCCGTTTCGACTTGGCAAAACTTGCATGCCTTCCTTTCGCCATGAATTTCGATACGGGCTGCTCTGGTCTGTTCATGGCGGTGCAGTTGGTCTGCCTTCCTGGTTGCTATGGCGGCTTCTATGCAGCGGCGCTGATCCCGCTGCCGCTCCGGTGTCGGGCTGTACCGCTCCT
>JBDNIR010000294.1:0-3520 GCA_041688195.1 Marinobacter sp. | reverse complement strand
CGCTTTTCAAGCGGGAAGTAAACAGAGTGCTTCAACCAGTTGTCATCATCGCGTTCGGTGAAGTCGTTGCGGGCGTGTGCGCCACGGCTTTCACGGCGCTCCATAGCAGAAAATGCCGTCGCATAAGCCACTTCAAACAGGTTTTCAAGTTCGAGCGCTTCGATACGTGCGGTATTGAATGCGTTGCTGGTGTCGCCAATTTTGACATTGCGTGCGCGCTCACCGATGCCGTCCAGCTTTTTCAAGCCTTCCGCCATACTCTCGCCATCGCGGAAGACGCCAAAATACAATTGCATGCAATTCTGCAAGTCCTTGCGCACTTGCGCGACACCCTCGCCCTCGGTCGCACTATTCAGGCGATTCAGACGAGCCATCGCACGCTCAATATCAGCTTCCGTCGCGGCAGTGGTTTCAAAGCCGGCCTGCAAACGCTCTTCAATGTGCAAGCCCGTTGCGCGCCCGAAAACAATCAGGTCCAATAATGAATTGCCGCCCAGACGGTTAGCGCCGTGTACAGATACACAGGCGGCTTCACCACAGGCAAACAAACCTTCAATAACCTGATCCTTGCCGTCTTTATCCTGAGTTAAGGCCTGGCCGCCGACGGTGGTCGGAATACCACCCATCATATAGTGGCAAGTCGGTACGACTGGCACCGGATCCTTGACCGGGTCTACGTGAGCGAACGTTTTGGAGAGCTCGCAAATACCCGGGAGGCGAAGGTTAAGCGTTTCTTCGCCCAGGTGATCAAGCTTCAGCAGCACATGATCCTTTTCCGGGCCACAGCCACGGCCTTCGAGTATCTCGATGACCATCGAGCGCGCAACCACATCACGCCCGGCAAGGTCTTTTGCGTTGGGCGCGTAGCGCTCCATAAAGCGCTCGCCCTCGGCGTTGATCAAGTAACCACCCTCACCCCGGCAGGCTTCCGTCACCAGTGTCCCCGCGCCGTAAATGCCGGTCGGGTGGAATTGCCACATTTCCATATCCTGGACCGGGAAACCAGCACGCAGTGCCATACCAATACCGTCACCGGTATTGATAAGTGCGTTGGTGGTAGACGCATAGATACGCCCGGCACCACCCGTCGCCAGAACGGTTGCCTTGGCTTTGATATAGGCCACTTCACCAGTCTCGATTTCGATGGCGACAACACCGACGATCTGATTTTCTTCATTTTTGACCAGATCAACGGCATACCATTCGTTCAGGAAAGTGGTGCCGACCTTGAGGTTAGCCTGGTAAAGCGTGTGAAGCAGTGCGTGGCCAGTCCGGTCAGCTGCAGCGCAAGTTCGGGCTGCCTGCCCGCCCTTGCCATAATCTTTCGACTGACCGCCGAACGGACGCTGATAAATCCGGCCCTGCTCTGTGCGGGAGAAGGGAAGCCCCATGTGCTCCATCTCGAATACTGCCTGAGGTCCCACAGAACACATGTATTCGATGGCATCCTGGTCACCGATGTAATCGGAACCTTTAACGGTGTCATACATATGCCAGCGCCAATCGTCGTTCGGATCCGCGCTCGCAATCGCAGAGGTAATACCACCCTGCGCGGACACCGTGTGAGAGCGCGTTGGGAAAACCTTGGTTACGCACGCGGCATTAACACCGGACTGGGTAAGCTGAAGCGCAGCACGCATGCCTGCACCACCGCCACCTATAACGATTGCGTCGTAAGAAATGGTCTTGATATTAGCCATTAATCATTGCCCCCAAAGAATCTGTACACCCCAGACCAGATAAACAAACATGGTTAGACCACATGCTGCCTGGACAAGGAACCTAGGCATTGCTGCTTTGATATAGTCCGTTGTGACGGTCCACAACCCTATCCATGCGTGCGCTCCGATAGACAGAAGGGCCAACAGGCTAAAAATACGGAACCAGGTTTGTGCAAACAGACCACCCCAGGTTTCGTACGTTATGTCGGTAAAAAGAACAAAGCCCAGCAGGAAAAGTGTGTACAAAGCCAATACGTAGGCTGACACACGCTGGACCATCCAATCCTGGACACCGCTACGACCAAAATTTGTGGCACTGTTTACCATATCAAAACTCCTGCCAGGACGATGAGAACCCCGGAGATAACTAACGTCAGTTTAGCTGCCAAGCGGCCGCCCTCCAGCGTTACACCAATGCCCATATCCATAATGAGATGTTTGATACCGGCGACAAGGTGGTACAACAGAGCAGAGATGATGCCCCACACAATCAGCTTCGCAAGGAAGCCACTCAGAATTTCACTCACTCGCTCAAAGCCCGCTTCCCCGGACAGGGACACATCAAGGCCGTACAGCATGAAAGCAACACCAACAAAAATGATGATGCCGCTGATGCGGTGCAGGATTGATGTAATAGCTGGCAACGGAAAATGAAACTTGCTGAGATCGAGATTTACTGGTCGTTTGCTATTCACAGCGCTCTCACACTCTCTTTTTTGGTCCGCAATTCCGACAGGGCCGGCAGCAGATAGTTGGTAAGTATTGCTCAGCGCACAATAACTCCCCAATGTGCGTTGACGCCTGGAGAGAACATTACCGTTCACGTCGTTAATAACGCGCCGGGACGGCATGTTCCCGATTCCGGGCTTACGATTATAAGGAGTGCCCCCCGGAATTACAAACGCGCAACTTTCGAAAAACCCGCTATATCAGTGACTGCAGACCGCCATAACGCTAATTGACAACACCTATACTGAGACGCAGAAAACGCTGTCTAAAGTCCTCTTTATGGACATGCCCACATCGATGCCACTGAGCTTTTTATAGCTTCGTGCATTGACAAAAAAAGCCAACTCCCTATATTTTGCGGCCAGCCTTAACAACAACCACAGTGGCGAAATAGTGGCTGTTTGCAACACACAAAGCGCCATTTTAAATCCACCTCCTTGAATTAAAAGAGGAATCCGAGACTGCAGGTACGCTAGCACAACGCCGGACATGCCCTACTGTGACGGAACGTGCGCAACCTGTGCAACAATACGCGCCATCTCGCGCCTTAAAAATGCTGAAAATAGGAGAGCCCCATGACCGACAGGAAAGCCACGCTTTCGGTGGGTGACAAATCAATTGAACTGCCGGTTTATTCAGGCACGACTGGTCCCGACGTTATAGATGTCCGGGCTTTGGTTCAGGAAGGCATTTTCACCTACGATCCCGGCTTCGTTTCGACTGCAGCCTGCGAATCAAAAATCACTTATATTGATGGCGCCAATGGTGTTCTCCTTCATCGGGGTTACCCCATCGAGCAGCTGGCAGAGCATTCTGATTACCTGGAAGTCTGTTATCTGTTACTACACGGCGAACTGCCTACCCCTGAGGAAAACCAGTTTTTTCGCGATACCGTGAAAAACCACACCATGATTCACGATCAGATGCGTAATTTCTTTAACGGCTTTCGTCGTGATGCGCACCCGATGGCGATCATGTGTGGCGTCGTAGGTGCCCTCTCCGCTTTCTACCATGACCAGATGGATGTCACAGACGTGCACCAGCGCGAGATCACTGCTCATCGTCTGGTT
>JBDNIR010000293.1:0-3227 GCA_041688195.1 Marinobacter sp. | reverse complement strand
CGGAAACCCTGACTTAAGAGAAGGCAGACTATGCCAGCACAACATTATGACGTCCTTATCATTGGTGCCGGGTTATCCGGCATTGGCGCAGGTTATCATCTTCAAAAACATTGTCCTGCCAAGACCTTCGCGATTCTTGAGGGCCGCAGCGCCATCGGTGGCACCTGGGATCTGTTCCGTTACCCCGGCATTCGCTCTGACTCCGACATGTATACCCTGGGTTACGCCTTCAAGCCCTGGAGGGAGGCCAAAGCCATAGCCGATGGCCCCACCATTCTGAATTACGTGAAAGCCACCGCACGGGACAACAACCTGGAACCGAAAATCCGTTACAACCAGCGCGCCATCCGATACAGCTGGTCCAGCTACGATGCACTCTGGACGGTGGAAACCGACAATACCGCCACTGGCGCCACAGCGCGATTCACCTGCAACTTTTTACTCAACTGCAGTGGCTATTACCGCTATGACGAAGGCTATACGCCTGAGTTCAAAGGGTGTGAGACCTTCCGGGGCAAGATCATTCATCCGCAACACTGGCCAGACAATCTTGATTATGCGGGCAAACGTGTGGTGGTTATCGGCAGCGGTGCCACCGCGGTTACGTTGGTTCCTTCGATGGCGAACACAGCCGCCCATGTCACCATGCTTCAGCGTTCCCCCACCTATATTGTGGCTCTGCCCGATGTCGATCCCATCGCGCAAACGCTGAACCGGCTATTGCCTGCGAAGCTCGCCTATCACCTTACACGGTGGAAAAACGTCTCCATGCAGACATTGTTTTATCAGGCTTGCCGACGCTATCCAGCACTGATCCGGAAACTGCTGCGCAAGCATCTTGAATCTCAGCTCGGGCCTGATATCGACATTGATACCCATTTCAATCCAAGCTATAACCCTTGGGATCAGCGGCTTTGCCTGGCACCAAACGGAGATCTGTTCCGCTCACTGCGAAGGGGTGACGCCTCCGTGGTCACCAACCACATCGACTGTTTTACCGAAACCGGCATCCGGCTTGCGTCCGGTCAGGAGCTGGAAGCTGATATCATCGTGACGGCTACCGGCCTGAACCTTGTGGCCCTGGGCGGGGCGGAACTGGTCGTGGATGGCGAGAAGCGAGCCTTGTCCGATACCATGAGCTACAAAGGCATGATGCTCAGCGACGTTCCCAACCTTGCGCTGGTGGTGGGCTATACCAATGCCTCCTGGACCTTGAAAGCGGACCTGACCGACGAATACGCCTGTCGGCTGATCAATTTCATGGATCAGCATGGCTATGACTACTGCACTCCAAAAGCCGACCCATCCGTACAGAACGCGCCTTTTCTGGATCTTAACTCGGGTTATGTCCAGCGTGCGCTGGCCCATCTTCCAAAACAAGGCGATCGGTCACCCTGGAAGCTCTACCAGAACTACCTGTTTGACCTGATGGCACTCCGGTACGGCTCGGTCACCGACCGTGTGATGACCTTCAGCCGCGCAGCCGACAGTCCCGATGCTGTCGAAGATGCCCACGCCTGACGGTCATCACTACTCGCTGAACCGGCCAGGCCGGAAAGCATCCAGTGACAGCGCAGGCTCCTGCCCATCAATGAGCTCGGCAATCAGATCGGCACTGGCAGCGGAGAGCGTCCAGCCGAAAGTGCCATGGCCGGTATTCAGGTAGAGATTGTCCCGCGGGCCTTTACCCATAATCGGCGGCCCGTCCGGGGTCATCGGGCGAAAACCTGTCCAGGCAGTCGCCGCCGTCATATCGGCCGCCCCGGGATAACGGGACTCAACGGAGCGGCGGATTACCGCCAGCCGGCTCTCGTGAATCTGACGGTCAAACCCCGCCAGCTCAACAAACCCGGTGGCGCGAATGCGATCACCCAGACGGGTTGAAACGACCTTGAAATGGTCGTCATGAATGGTTGAAACCGGTGCCCGGGAAGCGTCGGTCAGAGGCGCAGTCAGGGAATAGCCCTTGATCGGATAGATCGGTAATCGCAGCCCCAGTATCCGTGTCAGTGCCGGGGAGTCGCTACCGGCACAGACTACAAAGGCATCCGCCTCCAGACGCCTCGTACCGTCAGCCCCGGAGCTGATATCCAGGCCGTGGACGCGGTGATCATCAGAGGCCAGGCGTTCCACAACAGTGTTGTAACAGAATTTGACGCCACGTTTTTCACAGGCTGCCGCCAGGGCCTGTGAAAACAGGTGACAGTCACCGGTGCCGTCAGTGTTGTATTTGAGGGCGCCATACAGCGGACCCGGCCCCGTCATGCCAGGTTCCGACTCACGGACCTGAGCCGGAGTTAATAGCTGATAAGCAATCCCGAGTTCGCGCAGTACTTTGGTCGTCTCCCCATACTCCGACATCGCAGCTGGCGTGCTCGCCAGATGCAGTAGGCCCGCATGGTCGCCGTCGAACTCCAGCCCCAGTTCACGCTCGATGTCATCAAAGCAGGTACGGCTGTATATCCCGAGCCGCAACATGGCGCGTTTATTCAGACCGAACACGCCCGGCGCATACGCGAACCGGAGCGTCGCGATCATAAACCGCAAAGCTTCGAGGGAAGGCGGAATCTGTAATTTCAGCGGACCGTTCCGCTGCAATAGCCACGGCAGGGCTTTTTTGACCATGGCCGCCGACGCCCAGGGATAAACCACGCCGTAGGAACGCTGACCCGCGTTGGCCTTGCTGGTTTCCAGCCCTGCTCCGGGATGCCGCTCAATCACCGTGACCTGATGTCCACGGCGGTGAAGGGCATAGGCTGTAGTTACACCGACCACACCGGCACCTATTACGACAATATGCATGGCATCTCCCTTCTGCCTCTTTGAACAGAGTAGTCGCTTAATGTCAGAGTTCACTCTTAATAAGAGAGGTCTAATCGCGACAGGTCAAGGTTAGCTCTGTGGGTAATTGCCGAAAGGCAGCATTTTCGCTACTTTGATTCGCGACGCTTACGAGACCAAAATTATACAAAAAAGGGTTGCTGGATGTCCCGGAAAACACCGTTAACACGTAAAGACTTTATGAATTTTCAACCCATAACCACCCGATGGGCGGACAACGACATCTATGGCCACGTCAACAATGTGACCTACTACGCATGGTTTGATACTGCGGCCAATCGGTACCTGATCGAGGCCAGTGGGCTGGACATTCATAACAGCCTGGTGGTGGCCTACGTGGTGAGTTCCCAGTGTGATTATTTCCGGCCTGTGGCCTATCCGGAGCG
>JBDNIR010000041.1:0-6879 GCA_041688195.1 Marinobacter sp. | reverse complement strand
GGATTGCCCTGGCCCTTGGAGGCCTTCATCAGCGGGCCCATAAAGCCACCCATCAGCTTCTTGCGTTTCTTCTCATCGGCGTCCTGATACTGGGCAATCTGCTCCGGCATCTCCGCCAGAACCTGATCCACCAGTTTTTCCAGCTCACCGGTGTCGGATACCTGCTTCAAGCCCTTGGCTTCAATGATTGCATCGACGCTGTCGGTCTCACCGGACCAGAGGGCCTCGAAGACTCTCTTGGCGCCAGCCGATGAAATGGTGTTGTCAGCAATGCGAATCACCAGTCCGCCCAGCTGTTCGGCACTGATGGGAGATTCCGCAACCTGCTTGTCCTCTGCATTAAGCCTTGCCGAGAACTCACCCTGAATCCAGTTGGCAGCGAGCTTGGCATCCTTGCCGTGCCGGACGGTGTCCTCAAAGAAGGCGGCCAGTTTGGCTTCATTGCTGAGCAGGCTGGCATCGTAGTCGTTCAGACCGTACTGTTCCATAAAACGCTGTTTGCGGGCACCTGGTAATTCCGGCAGGCGGCTGCGGGCGTCTTCGATGAAAGCATCATCGATTTCTACCGGCAACAGGTCGGGGCAAGGGAAGTAACGGTAATCGTTGGCTTCTTCCTTGCTGCGCATAGAGCGGGAGACATGGGTGTCACCATTGTAAAGCCGGGTCTCCTGCACGATCGTGCCGCCATCTTCCAGAATATCGATCTGGCGCGCCACCTCCTGGTGGATAGCCTGCTCCATAAAACGGAAAGAGTTGAGGTTTTTGGTCTCGGTGCGGGTCCCGAGTTCTTTCTGGCCCTTCGGGCGCACCGAGACGTTGACGTCAAAGCGCAGGGAGCCTTCGGACATATTGCCGTCGCAAATACCCAGGGATGTCACCAAGCCATGGAGTTTGCGGGCGAAGGCGACCGCTTCCCCGGAGCTGCGCATATCCGGTTCAGTCACCACTTCAATTAGCGGTGTGCCTGCCCGGTTAAGGTCAATGCCTGTCATGCCATGAAAATCTTCATGCAATGACTTGCCTGCGTCTTCCTCAAGATGGGCATGATGAATGCGAACCCGCTTCTGGCTGCCGTCGGCCAGTTCGATGTCTACATGCCCGGGCCCGACAATCGGGCGTTCCAATTGCGTGGTTTGATAGCCTTTGGGCAGGTCCGGGTAAAAGTAATTCTTGCGCTCAAACACAGATCGACGGGCGATTTCAGCGTCCACCGCCAGGCCGAACATCACGGCATAGCGAAATGCTTGCTCGTTGGGCACCGGCAAAGTGCCTGGCATCGCGAGATCAACGGCGCTGGCCTGAGTGTTCGGCTCGGCACCGTATGCGGTACTGCTGCCGGAGAAGATCTTGGTTTTGGTGGCGAGCTGAACATGAATTTCCAGTCCGATCACAACGTCCCATTGCATGCTCTGTACCCTCTTGATGAAGACGGCATCGCCGGCTCCAGATAAAACGATATGCGGTGTTGGTTAGCGGACTGGCGTCATCTGGTGCCAGTCTGTGACCTGCTGGAACTGGTGTGCGGCGTTCAGCAACCGGGCTTCCGAGAAATAGTCGCCAATCATCTGCAAACCCACCGGCAACCCGTCCATCATCCCCGCTGGTACCGACATCGCAGGGAGGCCTGCCAGGTTGGTGGAAATCGTAAAAATATCCTCCAGATACATGGTGACCGGGTCGTTAGTTTTTTCGCCCTGCACAAACGCGGGCGACGGAGAAGTAGGACTCATAATGATATCGACCTGACCAAAAGCATCGATAAAGTCCTGCTGGATCAACCGGCGCACTTTCTGGGCTTTCAGGTAGTAAGCATCAAAATACCCTGTTGAAAGAGCATAAGTGCCGACCAGGATACGGCGCTTGACCTCACTTCCAAAACCTTCTGCCCGGGTGCGGGTGTACATATCAAGCAGGTCTTTCGGGTTGTCACAGCGATAGCCGTAGCGGGCCCCGTCAAACCGCGACAGGTTGGCCGAGCATTCCGCCGGAGCGATCACGTAATAGGCGGCTATTGCGAGGTTGGCGTGAGGCAAGGAAATTTCCTGCACGGCGGCACCAAGTTTTTCATACTCCGCGATGGCGTTGCGCACCGTTTGTGCCATGGTCGCGCTGAGCTGATCCGTAAAGTACTCCTTGGGCAGGCCAATTCGTAGGCCCTTCAAGGGCTGATCCAGCTCGGCGGTATAGTCGGGAACGGCCCGGTCTATAGAGGTGGAGTCTTTTGGGTCATGACCCGCCATAACGTTGAGCATCATCGCGCTGTCCCGAGCTGTACGGGTCATGGTACCGGCCTGGTCCAGGCTTGAGGCGAACGCTATCATGCCGTAGCGGGAAATCCGGCCATAGGTTGGCTTCAGCCCGGTAATACCGCACAGCGCTGCCGGTTGGCGAATGGACCCGCCGGTATCGGTTGCGGTGGCAGCCGGTACCAGCCGGGCTGCAACGGCGGCTGCGGAGCCGCCAGAAGAACCGCCGGGTACGCGACGCTCGCCCCACGGGTTGGTTGTTGCGCCGAAGTAGCTGGACTCGGTAGAGGAGCCCATGGCGAACTCGTCCATATTGGTTTTGCCGAGGCACACTGCGCCCGCCTCACGAAGTTTGCTGGTCACCGTGGCGTCGTAGGGTGGGACGAAGTTCTCGAGCATCTTCGAGCCGCAGGTAGTGCGGACGCCGTTGGTGCAGAAAAGGTCTTTGTGGGCAAAAGGGATGCCGGTCCAGGGCGTGGCTTTTCCCTGCTGGCGGCGTTCGTCTGCGGTGCGGGCATCTAACAGTGCCGCCTCTTCCGTCACCGTAATAAAGGCGTTGTAGCGGCTGTCGTCCTGCCGGATTCGGTCAAGGAAGTGCTGAGTCAGTTCAACACTGGAAACCTGGCCGGACTCCAGTGCAATTGAAAGTTCGGCGACGGTCTTGTCATGCATGGGGAAGTTCCTGAATAAAAGTCTGGTCAGCTTTGTAATGGGCCAGCGGTCATTCGATAACGCGTGGTACCAAATAGAGGCCGTTCTTGGTCGCAGGCGCAATCGCCTGGAAGGCTTCCCGCTGATTGGATTCGGTTACCACGTCGGGGCGCAGGCGCTGAACGGCGTCAAGCGGATGGGCCATGGGCTCGGTCTGGCTGGTATCCGCGCTCTGGAGCTGATCCACCAGATCAAGAATATTGCCGAGATCTTTCTCAAGCACCGTTATCTGATCTTCGTCGACTTTGATCCTGGCCAGCAGGGCCACCTTTTCAATGTCGTTCCGGGAAATTGCCACGCCTTGTCTCCCATATGAATGAAATAACTGTAACGGGTCGCCGAATAACCGGCTACCGAAGCCAAAGGGCTGGCACCGGCGGACCATCAGTGAACAAGGCCAGTATGGTAACAGATTCAACCCGATTCGGGAGGGGCAATTACCTGATATGAAAGCACCTCGGGCCTCAACGTGCCTTGCCTGCAGGGGTGCTCACTGCTAAAGTTGCCGCAACACTTCAGCGACTGCTTTTCTCAGGTTGAAAAAACACGAATGTTCATTAAAAGAATTCGAGGTCTGTTTTCCAGCGATTTGTCCATTGATCTGGGTACAGCGAACACGCTGATCTATGTCCGCGGCCGAGGCATCGTGCTCAACGAGCCTTCCGTAGTGGCTATTCGCACCACTAACTCCCAAAAGACTGTTGCAGCAGTGGGTGGCGAAGCCAAGCGTATGCTGGGCCGGACGCCTGGCCACATCACGGCGATTCGCCCCTTGAAAGACGGCGTGATTGCGGATTTTGTCGTGACCGAGAAAATGCTCCAGCATTTTATTCACAAGGTTCACGAGAACAGCTTTATTACGCCGAGCCCGAGGGTTCTGGTGTGTGTGCCCAGCAAATCGACACAAGTTGAGCGCAAAGCTATCCGTGAGTCGGCTCTTGGTGCTGGCGCGCGGGAAGTGCTGCTGATTGAAGAGCCTATGGCCGCAGCGATCGGCGCCGGACTGCCAGTGGAAGAAGCCAGCGGTTCGATGATTGTCGATATCGGCGGTGGTACTACAGAAATTGCGATTATTTCCCTGAACGGTATCGTCTATGCGGAATCGGTAAGGGTCGGCGGCGATAAATTTGACGAAGCCATCATGACCTATGTTCGCCGCAATTACGGCAGCCTGATCGGTGAATCCACAGCGGAACGCATCAAACACGAAATCGGTTGTGCCTATGAAGGTGTCGAGATTCGCGAGATTGACGTTCGCGGTCGCAACCTGGCAGAAGGGGTGCCCAGAGCGTTTACCCTGAACAGTGAAGAAATACTGGACGCCTTGCAGGAGTCTCTGGCACAGATTGTCCAGACTGTTAAGAGCGCCCTGGAGCAGTCGCCCCCGGAGTTGGCATCTGACATTGCCGAGCGGGGCATTGTCCTGACCGGTGGCGGGGCCTTGCTGCGCGGCCTCGATAAGCTGTTGAGTGAAGAAACCGGCCTGCCGGTTATCGTCGCTGAAGACCCACTGACGTGTGTGGCCCGGGGCGGTGGTAAAGCTCTGGAGGTCATTGATCGTGGTGGTATTGGTATGTTTTCTCCGGAGGGTTGAGCGTGGTGGCACCGGCTGCCAGCTTAGAGATCATCCGGCCAGGGCCGTCGCTGGTGGGCTTCCATCGCGGCGGTTGTTGTATTGGTGCGGGGAGGGTTGCTTATTAAAACCATCTTCGTGCAAGGCCCCGTTCCCGGCTTTCGCCTCTTCCTTGTAATTGTGCTCTCCGCCACTCTGATCGTGCTGGATACCCGTTTTGACAAACTGGAAACCCTGCGCAGCGCCTTGGGCACCTCACTGGCGCCGGTTGTATGGCTGGGTAATGCGCCGGACCAGTTCTCCGACTGGGTCGCCAGTTTGTTTACCCCCCGGGATGACCTGCAGGCTGAAAACGAATCCCTCAATGCACGGTTACTGATTCTGGAACGCCGGGCACTTAAGTATGCTGCACTGGCAGCTGAGAATAACCGCTTGCGCGAGCTGCTTAATGCCTCTGGCACACTGGATGACCGGGTCATTGTATCCGAGATTGTGGGCGTATCCCCCGACCCGTTCTCCCATGAAGTTATCATTAACAAGGGCGACCGGGACGGCGTCAAGGTCGGCCAGGCGATTCTCGACGCCCACGGCTTGATGGGGCAGGTCCAAAGTACCAGTAACTTCACTTCACGGGTGTTGCTGATATCTGATAGCAGTCATGCGGTGCCAGTAGAAGTTAACCGCAACGGTTTACGCGCTATCTTGCTGGGGAACGGTGACAGCAATAGCCTGGAGCTGGTTCACGTGCCGGACACGGCCGACATACGCGAGGGTGACATGCTGGTCAGCTCTGGTCTGGGAGGCCGTTTCCCGCGAGGTTATCCGGTGGCTGAAGTCGCCGCCATAGAGAAAGTGCCAGGTGAACAGTTTATGCGTATCGAGGCAACGCCGAGAGCCCAACTTAGCCGGAGTCGGATGGTGCTGGTGGTGTTCCAGGCCGAGCGCGAGCGGGAAGAGGCGGTGCCAGCCAGGCAGATGAATTCGGGGGAGGAGCCCTGATGCTATCGGTCATCAGTTACCCGGTCTTCGGGTTAAGTATTATTCTGAGCCTGGTATTCAGTGTCTCACTGTTTCCGGTGGACTATTTTGAGTTTCGCCCGGAATGGCTGGGCCTCATGGTGTTTTACTGGACGTTTCGGGCGCCGGCTCAATTTGGTATTTTGCTGGCCTGGTCCTTGGGGTTGCTGCTCGACGTGCTGGAAGCGACCCCGCTTGGGGTGAATGCTCTGGCTATGGGACTGATTGCATTTCTGGTGCTGACCGTTCACCAGAGGTTGCGCATGTTTCCGGTGCTTCAGCAATGCCTCATGGTTTTCCTGTTACTGGGAATCAATCAGATGCTGGTGCATTTTATCAAGCAAACCCTGGGTGCTGATAACACCGGTTTCGAGTATCTCTGGCCTGCTCTGACCGGTGCTCTGGTCTGGCCCGTGCTGTGTGTGCTGTTGGATAACCTTAACCGAAAACTGGGATAGGATGTTCCTGTGCGATCAATCATTCTTGCCTCTGCATCTCCGCGCCGGGCTGAACTCCTGCGGCAGATGGGACTCAGCTTTACCGTCTCTGCGGTCGAAATTGACGCCTACTGCCAAACCGGTGAACCGATAGATAAGGCTGGCGCCTATGGTATCCAGGGCAAGGGTGGTATTTTTGTTGATGATTTGTGGGGAAGTTACAGCGCCGTGGTGGGTCTGCCTTTGGATGAGACTGCCGCGCTGCTGATGGAGGCGGGTGAGCCTGCCTGGATGCATTGGAGTCAGTCTGGGGAGGAGCCACTTTGAGTGAAGAGATCCTGATCAATGTCACGCCCGTGGAAACCCGGGTAGCGTTGGTTGAAAACGGCATGCTGCAGGAAGTCTACATCGAGCGGGCCAGTCGTAAAGGCATAGTCGGCAACATTTACAAAGGCAAGGTGGTGAGGGTACTGCCCGGCATGGAAGCGGCGTTTGTCGATGTGGGGCTTGAGCGTGCAGCCTTCATCCATGCCTCTGACGTTCTCAGTGGCAGCATGTCAGAGGAGACAGTAGCGGAGGCGTCCAAGTTGGTGCCCGACATTCGCACCTTGCTGCGGGAAGGGCAGTCGCTGGTTGTTCAGGTCACCAAGGACCCGATTGGAACCAAGGGCGCCCGGTTAACCACACAGTTGTCGATACCTTCTCGTTATTTGGTGTTTATGCTGGGGGTAAGCCACATCGGTATTTCCCAACGCATAGAAGATGAGTCCGAGCGAGCCCGCCTGAAAACAATTGTGGAAGAAAATTCTGCGGCCCAGGGGGAGCCCCGCGGTGGATACATTATCCGTACAGCGGCAGAGGCTGCGCGAGCCGAAGATCTGATTGCCGACATGAG
>JBDNIR010000292.1:0-4837 GCA_041688195.1 Marinobacter sp. | reverse complement strand
CTGATGGTTGGCGACCGACTCACCTTCACCCTCGGCAAGAACCCGCAAACCCGAACTATTGCCGGTATCTATGCGGACTACGGCCGGCCAGCCGGCGAAATCCTGATCCCTCATCAACTCTGGCCACCAGAGGCGAGCTACTTATCCCTCAGCTTTTCCGTCACGTTGGCCTCCGGGGGCCTCCAGGCCTTTCAACAACAGATCGAACAAGGCTGGAACAGCCCCGGTCTGACCATCAGGGATAACGCGGAAATACGCGCCCTGGCAGTAGCGATCTTTGACCAGACCTTTGCCCTCACCCGTGCCCTCAGCGCGCTAACGCTGGCGCTTGCGGGGTTTGCCCTGTTACTGATGGCTTTCACCATGTTTGGCGCCCGCAAGCAGTATTACCAAAAACTTCAACTCTGGGGCATGCCGGAACGCCGCGTCCGACACTGGCTGATGCGGCACGCCACACTGCTGACCGTCACCGTGGGTGTGACTGCCCTGCCCCTGGGGGTATTTCTGACCTGGGTACTGGTCGCCCGCATTAATCCCCTGGCCTTCGGCTGGTCGCTGCCGATGGCGGTGTTCCCCATGTTCTGGTTAATCATACTGGGGCTCTGCCTTGCGATCGGCCTGTTGCTGGCGCGATTGCTTACGCCACAAATAGCTCTGAAGGCCGGGAGGCATGAGTGATGACTAATCAGGCTATTAAACCAACCTCATGGGTCTGGCCATGTGTACTGACTGCCCTTCTTGTTTTGCTGTCAGCCTGCTCGGATTCCTCCTCCCCGCCGAACACCGGTTTCGCAGGCCTTGGCGAGGCCGCACCGGATGACTTTCGCCAACCCGCAGCCGGTGACACTATTATTTTGCCCCGGGACCTTGGTGTTCATCCTCAGCATCGCATCGAATGGTGGTATCTGACAGCCAATCTGAACACGGCGGATGGCAGCCCCCTGGGTCTGCAGTGGACGCAGTTCCGTCAGGGCTTTAAACCTGTCGCTACCGACGATGAGCCTCAAACAGACTGGACCATGGACGCTGCCTGGATGAGCCACGCGGCGTTATCCTTCGACGGCCAACACCGTTTCAGTGAACGCCTGGCCCGGGGCGGCACTGGACAAGCCGGTGCCTCCGGGCAGCCATTTAACGTCTGGCTTGATGACTGGCAGCTCCGCCGGGCCAATGGGCCCAAAGAGCAGTGGCGACTGTCTGTCACAGAGGACGACTGGCGCTATAATCTGCTGATTACCCCACGCCGCGACATCGTGCGTCACGGCGAGGAGGGCTTCAGTACCAAGTCTGACAACGGCCAGGGCTCCATGTATTTCAGCTTTGTTGATCTGGCGATTGAAGGCGACGTCACCCTCGACGGCCAAACCTATGCTGTTTCAGGCCAGGGTTGGTTTGACCGGGAGTGGAGCAGCCAGTTTCTCAGGGCCGATCAGGACGGCTGGGACTGGCTGGCTCTTCACCTCGACAGCGGCGCCAAAGTGATGGCGTTCCGACTCCGGGAGCGTGATGGTTTCTATCAATCCGGCACCTGGGTCAGCCCCGAGGGCGAGGCCAGGTCGCTGGCACCTGATCAGTTGGTACTTGAACCCGGTCCCCTGCGCCATACCCGCAAAGGGGGCGTGCCTGAACAATGGCGGCTGAGCATTCCGGCAGAAGGGCTCGACATTACGGTAACCGTGCCAACCGGGGAATACTGGAACAATGGCCAGTTCCCCTACTGGGAAAGCCCGGTGTCCGCGGAGGGGAGCCATACGGGAGTCGGCTATCTGGAATTAACCGGATACCACGATTAATCAGTACGCCGGTTGCCAACACTGCGGCAATGGCACCAATCATGCTTAACCTTCTACATAGCGTTGAAAAAACGTCGGCTCCGGTGGCAAACCGGGTCAATCGAGAAGGAGCATAGCGGTGTCATTACTTTCCTCATTAGCGCGTTTAGGTGCCGGCTTCCAACAAACAGCAGAGAGCCGCAATGCTGCCCAGCCAACACAGAAAGGGGCTCAGGCCAAGGCTCAACCAGAAACCGGTGGCAAAAACGATGACAGCGTAACCCTGAACGGAGGGGAGCGGCCGAAAGCGTCGACCAGGCTTGCAATGGACAGCTACAAATCAGACGTGGGGCAGGATGCTGCCTTTGTCCGGGAAACCTTGCGGCACAAGCTTGCCGAGTACAGCTTAAATCCGGCAACCAGGCTGGCAGTAAAGAAATCCGAGGGCGGAAAACTGAGTCTCGAAGCCCGGATACCGGAAAATCTCCGCCAGCAAATCGAACAGGACCTTAACAACAACCGGGGCTTCAAAGAGGCTTTCGGGCGTCTGAGCGTCAATGAACCGACGCTGGCGTTTGTCGACACCGCCCTGAAACTCAATAAGGTGTATGGCGTCAACAATTCGCTACTCGACACCCTGGTCAGCGACAACCAGCAGTTCAACGGCCTCGGGGACCTGGTACACCGCTACGACAGTCTGCGACAAACGTTAAGCGCCGAACGCATCGAGGCGGCTGGCCAGCAGCGCAACTATGCGTTCAACCTCAATGCTCAGGCGTGAGCAACCGGTTACCCAAGCTGGAACGGCGTCGGGTCACCCTTACCTACCCGGGTAACTTCCGGTATATCGCCGCACATGTTAACCACCGTCGTCGCCTCCATCCCGCAAAAACCGCCATCAATGATCAGATCCAGTTCATGCTCCAGGGTTTCCCGGATGTCGTAGGGGTCCGTCATCGGCTCGGTTTCGCCCGGCAGTATCAACGTACTGCTCATGATGGGTTCGCCGAGCTCGCCCAGAAGCGCCTGCACAATGGCGTTATCCGGCACCCGCAAACCAATAGACCGGCGTTTCGGGTGCAGCAACCGCCGCGGGACTTCGCCGGTGGCATCCAGAATGAACGTATAGGGCCCCGGGGTGAAGGTTTTCAAAAGCCGGTATTGAGTGTTGTCCACTTTGGCGTAGATACCCACGTCCGAAAGGTCACGGCACACCAGGGTGAAGTTGTGCTTGTCGTCCAGTCGCCGGATACGTTTGATATGATCGGCAGCTGCCTTGTCTCCAAGATGGCAACCCAGGGCATATCCGGAATCTGTCGGGTAGACGATGACACCACCCTGACGAAGAATCTGAACCGCCTGATGAATCAGACGCTTTTGGGGTGTTTCAGGATGAATCTGGAAAAACTGACTCATGGCGTCTCCTGTGTTTTCTGTTCAGGCTTGGTTAGCCGGGTCGCTCTTTGAGCCACCCAAGCAATGTGGTGAATCCGGAGCGGTGGCTTGTCTTGCCGCCCACTCATCGGGGGTATAAAGATGCAGTGCCAGCGCATGAACACCGCCAGCCATCTCAGTAGCGAGCACCTTGTAAATAGCCTGATGACGCTTGACCTTGCCAGTACCTTCGAACTCATCAGAAACCAGCGTCACCTTGAAATGGGTTTCCGAGTTTGGTGGCACGCTGTGCATGTGGCTCTCGTTTTCCACCCGCAAATGCGTGACCGGAAAACTTTCCGTCAGTTTTTGCTCTATCGATTGCTTGATCGACATAACCAAACGTTACTCCCGTTACCAATAAGAAACTGATTCAAAATCCAGCGAGCAGCACCGCGTCCGCCTGCGTCTGCGTCTGACGCACCGACACCTGATCACATTGTACACCACCATCGGGCTCACTGCTTGACAGTGCAAGTCCGATTCGCCATCGTTCTTCACCCCACGCACTCTGTGATTCCCGAAAAATGCGCCTCTTTATCGCCGAAAAACCCAGCCTCGGGCGCGCTATTGCCGCAGCCCTCCCCGGCCCGATACAAAAGGGCCCGGGCTGGCTGCGTTGCGGCCCTGAAAACAACGCCATCGTAGTGAGCTGGTGTATTGGTCACTTGCTGGAGCCGGCGGAACCAGCTGAGTATGACCCGCGCTGGAAAAACTGGAACCTGAGTGACCTGCCGGTGTTCCCCGACCACTGGAAGCTGATGCCCAGGGAAAGTGCGCGCAAGCAACTGGATGTACTGGCATCGCTGATTCGCAAAGCAGATGTGATCGTACACGCCGGAGATCCGGACCGCGAAGGTCAGTTGCTGGTGGATGAGGTTATTCGTTATTTCGGCGCCAAATGTCCGGTCGAGCGGGTACTGATCAACGACCTGACGCCGGAGGCCGTCACCCGCGCGGTGCAAGCACCACGGGATAACCGTGATTTCCGACGCCTGTCCCACTCCGCCCTCGCGCGCCAGCGGGCTGATTGGCTGTTCGGCATCAACCTGACCCGGCTGTATACCCTCAGCTACCGCCAGCAGGGAGAAAAAGGGGTTTACTCGGTCGGCCGGGTGCAAACGCCGGTTCTGGGCCTGGTCGTCGCTCGTGACAACACCATCAGCCACTTTGAGCCAAAACCGTTTTTCCGTTTGACGGCCAGTTGCCGGGATATGGAGTCGGAGACAGCCCCGGTTTTCAAGGCCCGCTGGCTCCCGGATGAACAGTTTCGCGATCACCTCGACGAAGAAGACCGACTGCTTAGCCGGGAAACAGCCGAACAGATTGCCAGTGAGGTGAATGGGCGCCCAGGACGGATTACCGAGGCCCGGTTCCGCGACCGAAAAGAGCCACCGCCGCTGCCATTCTCTCTCTCGGCGTTGCAGATAGAGGCCGGCCGTCTGTTCCAGATGGGCGCCAAGGAGGTGCTTGATGTCGCCCAGAATCTTTATGAACGGCATCAGCTAATCACCTACCCCAGGTCAGACTGCCGCTTTCTTCCGGAAGGGCATTTTGAACAAAGCCGGGCTGTGACCAATGCCATCAGCCGAGTGGCGCCTGAACTGGCACCGACTATCGACTCGCTGGAT
>JBDNIR010000002.1:0-6964 GCA_041688195.1 Marinobacter sp. | reverse complement strand
TCCCTGGTAACCGGGGACCGGGTAATATGGCGCCCCGGGTCGGAGGAGACCGGCGTCATCGTCGCCCGCTCCGAACGCCACTCATTACTTCAGCGGCCTGACAACTTTGGCCAGCTCAAGCCCGTGGCCGCCAATATTGATCGTATTATCCTGGTGATTGCCCCGGAGCCGGAGCCCCATGACAACCTGATCGACCGCTACCTTGTCGCCGCCGAAAGCACCGGCATTCCCGTCATCCTGTTGCTGAATAAAAGTGATCTGATCGACAACCAAAACGCTACGGCCATTGGCGAATTGCTCAGCCGCTATGAAGCCCTGGGTTACCCGGTAGTCAGGACATCGGCCTATGCCGACGACAACAGCGAACGCCATGCTGAAGAAATTGAGGCCCTGGTAAAGGCAAAAACCTGTGTGTTCGTGGGACAATCGGGGGTTGGTAAATCATCCATTATTCAGACTTTGATGCCGGATATTTCCATTCGCGTCGGCGCTCTGTCTGAAAGCACTGGTAAAGGCACCCATACCACCACCACCGCCAAGCTGTTTCACCTCGCCTGCGGAGGCAACCTGATCGACTCACCGGGGATTCGGGAGTTCGGACTCTGGCACATGAATCCGCAGGAAATCGAGTACGGCTTTCGCGAAATTGGCCCCCTGATCGGCGCGTGTAAATTCCGTAATTGCCGCCATCTGGGCGAGCCGGGTTGTGCCATTGTGGCCGCGGCCGAGGATGGCCGCATCAGCCATGCCCGCATGCACAGTTTCCGGCGTATTCTGGCAGATATGGCTGAACAGCAGGCTCGGGGCCTTACGCTCTGACCCGTTAACAAAGGTACGGCGTCGGCAATCGGACGAGCTACCAACTGACCTCGCCAGGATTGGTTTCCGGCGTGTTATCTATCAGCTCCCCACTCTCGAGCTGTTCTCGGGCTGCCGTCTCGTCTTCTGGCGTCGGTGCGGTCAAATCAATAAGGGGCTCACCGCTGCGACTGGCATTGTGCTGAATGCTGGCCGCCGATTTCTTGTTGAGAACAATAATCGAGATGCGGCGGTTTACCGGAGCGGTCGGGTCTTCGGTATCGAACAGGACGGAATCGCTCAGGCCGACCACGCGGGCAATCTGGCCACCATCGACGCCGCCCGCCACCAGAGCTCGACGCGCCGTATTGGCCCGATCGGCTGACAGCTCCCAGTTGGTGTAGCCCGGCCGGCCACTGAACGGGGTCGCATCGGTGTGTCCGGTAATACTGAGTTTATTGGCAACCGCACTCAAAGGCTTTGCCAGTTCGAAAAGGATGTCCTGGGAGTAGTATTTGAGCAGGGCACGACCACTATCAAACATCGGACGCTGGCTGCGGTCTACTATCTGGATCCGCAAGCCTTCATCAGTGATGTCGATCAACAACTGGTCTTTAAATTCCTGCAGGGTTTCACTCTGCTCAATCTGTTGCTGTAAATCCTGGAAAAGCTCTTCCATCTGACGTTGTTCGAGGGTATCAGCAAGCTGCTCTATTCGCTCATCCTCAATGCGTATTTCATTGTCAGCGGTGTCGGCACTGCTCGACTCGACCACCGAGGCACTGCCCTCAAGATCAACAGGATTGGGGACCCCTCCCTCGGTAAACCCGACCGGGTCGCGAAAGTAGCCCTCCACAGCTTTCAACTGCTCCGGTGAAGCGGTCGCTGTCAGCCACAGCACCAGAAAAAAAGCCATCATTGCCGTGGCAAAGTCCGCAAAGGCCACTTTCCAGGAGCCACCATGGCGGCCAGCGGCTACCTTTTTGACTCTCTTGACGATTATCGGTCGTTCTTCCAAACCTTCACCTGCGGCCTGTTAAAGAGTTACTTCGAACGAACATGGTCGTTCAGCTCCTGGAACGATGGCCTTTTCTCGGAGGGCAATGCTTTACGTCCGAACTCGACCGCCATTTGGGGAGCCTGGCCGGAGACCGTGGCTACAATGGAGGCCTTGGCACACTCATAAGACTTGAGCTCGTACTTGGCATGGTGCTCAAGAGCGTTGGACATCGGTCCGACGAATCCGTAACCCATAAAAATACCCAAGAAGGTACCCACAAGAGCCGCTGCCACACTAACGCCGATTCGTTCAGGCCCTTCAGACATGAAGCTCATGGTGATGACAATGCCCAGCACTGCCGCCACGATACCCAGGCCGGGTAGCGCATCCGCAACCCTGTTGACAGCGTGGGCGGGCTCGTTAAGCTCATGCTCGCGGCTGTCAATCTCGCTGTCCATCAGGCTTTCCAGTTCATGGGGTGCCATATTGCCGGCACTGATAAGCCGCATGTAATCGGTGATAAAGGCAAGCAGTTCGTGAGACTTGATGATCGCCGGGTAGCGGGCAAAGATCTGGCTGGACTCCGGGTTGTCGATATCCTCCTCTATGGACATCACGCCCTGTTTTCGGGACTTGTCGAACATGTCGTACAACAGACTCAACAAGTCCATATAAAACGCTTTGTTATGAGGCGACCCGGTCAGCAACCTCAGTACACCGCCACCCACTTCCTTGATGATGTACATCGGGTTGGCAATAACAAATGCCCCCACAGCTGCACCAAAAATAATAAGAATTTCAGTTGGCTGCCAAAGAATCGCCAGGTTGCCTCCGTGCAATACATAGCCGCCAAGCACACTGGCAAATACAACAATAACGCCAATAATGAGTGCCATGAATGGTTTCTAAGCCCCGGATATAGTGGAGGAAGACATCGCCCAGCGGGCGCCCGCCAAAGAAGCATAGCAAGCGATGACCCCTACCGCGAAGGATAAACGATTTCTCCGTGTCCACCGCAATTTGCTAAACTCCCGCTTTTAACAATTCACTTCGCTACAAAGGATGCACCGATGCTGGATAAGTTTTTCATTTTCAGCCAGTACCTGGCTCCACAGCTCGCCATTTCACGCCTGGCTGGTAAACTGGCCGACAATGAACACCAGCCCGCGCTGAAGGATCGCGTCATAAAATGGTTTATCGACCGCTATGACGTAAATATGAGTGAGGCAATCGAATCCGACCCGACTCGCTACCCCAGCTTCAACGCATTCTTTACCAGAGCGCTCAAACCCGGCCTCCGCCCGATTGCCGCTGGCAATTCAGTCATTATCAGCCCCGTGGACGGAGTGGTCAGTCAGCTTGGCCAGATCAACCACGACCGCGTGTTCCAGGCCAAGGGCCAGCACTTTAGCTTGCTTGAGCTTCTCGGAGGCGACAGCGGGCGCGCCAATGACTTTATTGATGGGCAGTTCGCGACCATTTACCTGGCCCCGAAAGACTATCACCGTATTCACATGCCGCTGGCAGGCAAGCTGCGGGAGATGGTGTACGTGCCAGGCAAGCTCTTCTCGGTAAACCCGGTGACCGCTCAAAACGTACCAAACCTGTTTGCCCGTAACGAGCGGGTCGCGGCCATTTTTGACACTGAGTTCGGCCCCATGGCTTTGGTACTGGTAGGCGCGATGATTGTCGGCAGCGTAGCAACCACCTGGGCGGGTGTGGTCGCGCCCGGGGGGATCAAGACGGTGCGCTACGACGGCAGCGAGACGCCGATAACGTTCGAAAAAGGCGAAGAAATGGGCCGCTTCCGCCTCGGCTCAACCGTGGTAATGGTTTTGCCTAAAGGCGTCGCAAAATGGGATGCGGCACTCGATGCTGCCGCCGGTGTCAGAATGGGACAGCGCTTCGGCGTTGCCACCAAAACCTGAGCCCAATCAAGCCCGCTCTACCGGAAAGCTGAGCGTGTCTGCAATGTCGCGGGTGCCCAGCTTCAGCATCAACAGGCGGTCCAGGCCCAGCGCTACCCCGGCGCATTCCGGCAAGCCTGACTCCATCGCCGCTAACAGCCGCTCGTCAATACCCATATCGGGCTTGCCAGCAGCTTGTCGGTTCTGGTTATCAAAGTCAAAACGGTGGCGCTGCTCCGTAGCATCTGTCAACTCCCAATAACCGTTACAAAGCTCCAGTCCCTCGATATAAAGTTCAAACCGATGGGCAACTGTCATACCTTCACTGACCGATGTTTTCGCCAGCGCAGCCTGGCTGGCAGGATAATGACAGAGGAACGTCGGTGGCAGATGGCGCAACGCTGGTTCTATCTCATGACTCATCAACACATCCAGGCACTCGTCCCGGGTCAGCCTCACGGCCAGCTCCTTACCCACCCAGCGCTCGCACTTTTGCGCCACGCCAGAATCGCTTGCTGTGAAAGCGTCAACCCCGGAATAGCGGTGGAACGCTTCGCGGTAGGTCAGACGTTCCGGCATCGGCAATTCAAGCCAGCCACACACCAACGCTGCCACTTCTGCCATCAGATCAAGGTCATCAAAGCCGGGACGGTACCACTCGAGTAACGAAAATTCGGGGTTATGACGGACGCCTCGCTCGCCATTCCGGAACGCGCGGGCGACTTGATAAATCGGCCCTGTTCCAGCCGAGAGCAACCGCTTCATGTGGTATTCGGGAGAACTCTGAAGCCAGCCTTTCGAGCTACCAACACCCGGCAAAGGTGCAAGCGCAACGTCCACACTGTCGATATTGAGATCGTTCGCGCCGTGGCTTGCCAGAGCCGGGGTTTCAACTTCCAGCACGCCCCTGGAGGCAAAAAAGTCGCGCACGTAGCTCAATTGCCGAGCACGACTCTTAAGAGCATCCAGTGAAGCCGATGGTTTCCAACTCTGATCCAGGGTGTTCGACACAGTTCAGCTTTTGACGCGGTTTACGTAGGCACCGCTGCGGGTATCTACCTTGAGCACTTCACCGATAGTAATAAAAAGCGGTACGCTGACGACAGCGCCGGTAGACAGCGTGGCGGGCTTGGTGCCACCCTGAGCGGTGTCGCCTTTCATTCCGGGATCGGTATCCACGACTTCGAGCTCGACGAAATTCGGCGGCGTAACAGACAGAGGCGCGCCGTTATAGAGGGTTACGACGTAAACGTCCTGCTCTTTCAGCCACTTGAGCACATCGCTAACTGCCTTCGCATCTGCGGCTAACTGCTCGAAGGAGCCATCGGTCAGCATGAAGTGCCAGAACTCGCCGTCGGTGTATAGGTATTCCATTTCATGGTCAATAACATCAGCGGCTTCCAGGGAATCCCCAGACTTGAAAGTGCGCTCCCACTGACGATTGGAGGTCAGGTTACGAAGCTTAACCCGGTTAAATGCCTGTCCTTTACCCGGTTTTACGAATTCGTTTTCAAGAATGATACAGGGGTCTCCGTCCAGCAAAACCTTGAGACCGCTGCGGAATTCATTGGTAGAATATGAAGCCATGAAAATATCACCTGAAATTGCGCTGTTGAGAGTCGAAAGCCCGATATGATACAGCGAACCCCTGCTCTGGTAGAAGCCCACCCGGCCGATACAAGCCAACAAAGCTGGCAGCAGCTTTTGAGCGGCTGTACCACCACCCCCGACGCCCTCCTGGAAAGTCTTGGTCTGGACCCTGCCAGGTGGCTTGCCGGTGCGACCGCCGGACACCAGTTGTTCCCGATTCGCGTACCGCAACCATACCTTGACCGCATCGAATACGGCAATGCACAGGATCCTTTGCTGCGCCAGGTCTTACCCCTGGTCGCCGAGCGTCAGTTGATGCCAGGTTTCGTTCGTGATCCATTGGGCGAAAAAGCTGCCACGCCGATTCCCGGATTAATACAGAAATATCGCAGCCGTGCCCTGCTGATGATCACTGGCCAGTGCGCAATTAACTGTCGTTACTGTTTTCGCCGGCACTTCCCTTACGATGAGCACCGACTGTCTCCCGAGGAGCGCGCGCACGTAATTGAATTGCTGCACAATGCGCCGGAAGTAAATGAGGTTATTTTCAGCGGTGGTGATCCCCTGGTTGCTAATGACCGCCTGCTGTCCCGCTGGGCCGACGAACTCGCCAGTATTCCCCACCTGAAACGTTTACGTATACACACCCGCTTACCTGTGGTTATTCCCCAGCGTATCGATAGCGCACTGCTGGAATGGTTAGCCCGGAGTCGGTTGCAAAAAGTCATTGTGCTTCACATTAACCACCCCAACGAAATTGACCGGGCCGTTGAGGAAGCCCTGGCACGACTCAAATCCACCGGCGCCACCTTGCTCAACCAGAGTGTGGTTCTTAAAGGCATAAATGATAATGTCGACACTCTCACCCACCTGAGCGAGGCATTGTTTGAGGCAGGTGTGCTACCTTATTATCTGCACGCCTTTGACCCGGTGGAGGGTGCTCACCATTTTGAGGTGAGTGACAACGACGCTCGTAAACTGATGCGCGGCCTGCTGGACCGGCTGCCGGGCTTTCTGGTACCCCGCCTGGTAAGGGAAGTGCCCGGCAAGGCATCAAAAATGCCGCTGGATCTGTTTATCGATAACGAGCGCTGAGTCCACCCATGCACTCCGGATCAAAACCACTACCTTTGTGAAAGATTGTCAACATACGGATTTCTGGCTTTTTGTTTGCACTTTGTTATTTTAGAGTTCAATCCAGACAGTCTATAAAGATCTGTAATCACGGCGAAAATATGAATGGAAGGTAAGACTCTGAAACCCGACCTGACCGTAACGGAACAGAAAATCGCAAGCCTTTCTTTCTGCGAAACTACCCCTAAAGGTTTCGGAGCCTGGATAGGGCATTTGCCGATGGTCAATATCGGTGAGGTTTCACGTCAGCTCTACCATGCCATTATCGAGCTCAACCAATTGTTTCTGCCGCCTCAACAACGCCTGCAGCTACTTGAGCTGATTCGCCCAAAAATCCACTTCGTATGCAAAGAGCTTTCCCGTCATTATCTCGGGCTCGCGATTGCACTGCCGGAGAAGCAACGGAAAATCGCTAATCTGTCCCAGGCTCTTCAACTGCACCTGGCAAATGGCTACAAGGCCTGCATTCTGGAACTACTCGATACCGGCCCGGTGGATAAAAACCGTAAACTGATCGGCATCTGTAGTCACCGGG
>JBDNIR010000291.1:0-6173 GCA_041688195.1 Marinobacter sp. | reverse complement strand
GTGGCAGCATCGTGTTCGACTTTTTCCAGGGCGTTAATCAGCGCCTGAATAATAACGTCGTCAAAGGCATTGCGTTTGTCCGGGCGGTTCAGCACCACTTCGGTCACGCCTTCGGCGCGGCGGTTAAGCAGCACTGCGGATTGCGAGTCTGGCGTAGCGTCGGTTGTTTTCATCACAGTCATCACATGTCTCCCCGCTTACATCCGGAACACGCCGAAGCGCGTCGGCTTGGCCGGTCGGTTAAGAGTGGCGGACAGGCTCAGGGCGACCACTTCCCGGGTTTGGGCCGGGTCTATCACGCCGTCGTCCCACAGTCTTGCACTGGCGTAGTAGGGATGCCCCTGGTTTTCATAGGTATCGACAATGGGCTTGCGGAAGGCGGCCTCGTCTTCTTCGCTCCACTGTTTACCGTTACGTTCCATACTTTCGCGTCTGACCGTGGCCAGCACCCCTGCGGCCTGTTCGCCTCCCATCACGGATATCCGGGCGTTGGGCCACATCCACAGAAAGTCCGGGCTGTAGGCCCGGCCGCACATGCCGTAGTTGCCGGCACCAAAACTGCCACCGATAAGCACGGTGATTTTTGGCACATTGGCGCAGGCCACGGCCATCACCATCTTGGCGCCATGCTTGGCTATGCCTTCGGCTTCATACTTGCGGCCGACCATGAACCCGGTGATGTTCTGCAGGAACAGCAGCGGAATCTGGCGCTGGCAGCACAACTCAACAAAGTGGGCGCCTTTCTGGGCGGATTCGCCGAACAGGATGCCGTTATTGGCAATGATGCCCACCGGGTAGCCGTGTATGTGGGCAAAGCCGGTCACCAGGGTCTGGCCGTAAAGGCGTTTGAATTCATCGAACTCGGAGCCATCAACAATGCGCGCGATGACGTCCCGCACATCGAACTGTTTGCGCAGGTCAGTACCGACAATGCCGTAGATTTCATCGGCACTGTAAAGCGGGCTCCTGGGCTGCTGAACTGTGATGTCAGTTGGTTTGCGCCGGTTCAGGTTGGCGATGCAACGCCGGGCAATTTCCAGGGCGTGCTGGTCGTTTTCAGCGTAATGATCGGCCACGCCGGAGATCCTGCAGTGCACATCGGCGCCCCCCAGGTCTTCGGCACTGACGACTTCACCGGTGGCAGCTTTTACCAGCGGAGGCCCGGCCAGGAAGATGGTGCCCTGTTCCTTGACGATGATGGATTCGTCCGACATGGCTGGCACATAGGCGCCGCCAGCGGTACACAAGCCCATCACCACCGCGATCTGCGGAATGTCGTCGGCGGACATGCGGGCCTGGTTATAGAAAATGCGGCCAAAGTGGTCCCGGTCCGGAAAAACTTCGTCCTGGCGGGGCAGGTTAGCGCCGCCGGAGTCCACCAAATAAATGCAGGGCAGACGATTTTCCAGGGCAATTTCCTGGGCCCTGAGGTGTTTCTTGACGGTCAGAGGGTAGTAGCTGCCACCTTTGACGGTGGCGTCGTTGGCGATGATCATGCACTCGGTGCCGGAGACTCGGCCGATGCCGGTGATCACGCCCGCTGCCGGGACGTCTTCATCGTAGACGTTGTAGGCGGCCAGCTGGGACAGTTCCAGGAAGGGCGAGCCATCGTCCAGGAGCCGGTTGATGCGCTCCCGGGGCAGCAGTTTGCCCCGCGAGAGGTGGCGCTCCTGATAGGCCGCACCGCCACCGTTCTGGATGACGGCAACTTTGTCCTGAAGGTCCGCCACGGTGGCAGCCATGGCGTCCCGGTTGGCCTGGAATTCGTCAGATCTGGGGTTGATCTTGCTTTGCAGAATAGTCATGGGTTTCGCTTCCGTGGGGCGGTGCTGGTGGCAGGTATTATCACTTGTTCAAATACAGTTCCCGACCGATCAGCATTCGGCGAATCTCGGAAGTGCCAGCGCCGATTTCGTACAACTTTGCGTCCCGCAGCAGACGACCGGTGGGGTACTCGTTGATGTAACCGTTACCGCCCAGCAGCTGGATAGCGTCCAGAGCCAGTTTGGTGGCCATCTCGGCGGAATAGAGAATGGCGCCAGCGGCGTCCTTGCGAGTGGTTTCGCCGCGATCAGCAGCCATTGCCACCATATAAACGTAGGACTTGGCGGTATTCATCAGGGTGTACATGTCGGCAACTTTGCCCTGTACCAGCTCGAATTCACCAATGGCCTGGCCGAACTGCTTGCGCTCACGAATGTAGGGTACGGTGACGTCCAGCGCGGCCTGCATGATACCCAGCGGGCCGCCAGCGAGCACCAGGCGCTCATAGTCGAGGCCGCTCATCAGGACTCTGGCACCGCCGCCGAGTTCTCCGAGGATGTTCTCTTTCGGTACCTTGCAGTCCTGGAACACCAGCTCGCAGGTGTTGGAACCGCGCATGCCGAGTTTGTCGAGCTTCTGGGCCTGGGTGAAACCCGGTGACCCGCGCTCGACAATAAAGGCTGTGATGCCGCGGGGGCCGGCCTGGGGATCGGTCTTGGTGTAAATGACATAGACACTGGCATCGGGGCCGTTGGTGATCCACATCTTGTTGCCGTTGAGGACGTAGTGGTCACCGGCATCTTTGGCGGACAGTTTCATGGACACGACATCGGACCCGGCATTGGGCTCGGACATGGCCAGGGCGCCAATGTGTTCACCGCTGATCAGTTTGGGCAGGTATGTCTGTTTTTGTTCTTCGGTGCCGTTGTTGTTGATCTGGTTAACACACAAGTTGGAGTGGGCGCCGTAGGAAAGGCCGACAGAGGCAGACGCGCGGCTGATCTCTTCCATGGCAATCACGTGGGCCAGGTAACCCATGCCGGAGCCGCCGTAGGCCTCGTCCGCAGTGATACCCAGCAGGCCCATATTGCCCATTTTCTTCCACAGGTCTTCAGGGAACAGATTGTCATGATCGATGTCCGCCGCCCGGGGCGCAATTTCGCTGGCAGCAAAGCCGTTGATCTGCTCCCGCAGCATGTCGATGGTCTCGCCCAAGCCAAAGTTGAACTCTGAATATTGTGAAATCATGGTGATTACC
Source organism: Marinobacter sp. (assembly GCA_041688195.1). Classification (GTDB taxonomy): domain Bacteria; phylum Pseudomonadota; class Gammaproteobacteria; order Pseudomonadales; family Oleiphilaceae; genus Marinobacter. The sequence goes on along the minus strand of JBDNIR010000291.1, from coordinate 3,151 downwards.
TTCTGGCGCTATACGTCGGTGTTAAGTGAATGCTCGGGAGAATGCGGGTGTTTCTGGTCCGACCCTTGCGTTATCAGCTTGGAGACTCTTCTGTTGATCTGGCATTTTTCTTTTTCTTTTCCAGCTCTTTCAATGCTTCGCGACAGCGTGCATCGGCGGCATCTATCTCGATTTCCGCCATCGCGATGTCTTTCTTCTGCTGCTCCAGCTGGGCCCGTTTTCTGGCCAGGGCTTCCAGCATCAGATACAGCTGTTTTTCGTTGCCACTGAGGGTCTCGTCCCAGAGGTCGAATAATTCTTTGGTTTCGGCCAGTGAAAACCCCATGCGTTTACCGCGCAGAATGAGCTTGAGGCGTACCCGGTCTTTGGAGCTGAAAATCCGCGTCTGGCCTTTCCGGTCAGGCTTTAGCAGACCCTGATCCTCATAAAAGCGCATGCTTCGCGTGGTTACATCAAACTCGCGGGACAGCTCGCTAATGCTGTAAGTTTTTTTGGTCGACGACATGATGTTTACCTTTTTAGGGTAAGGTTAGATGAAGTTTACGTAAACGTAAAGTAGTTTTGACTCTGGCGATAGTAAATTCAGCAACCGATCCTAACGGGTCCTGGTGCCCGGTTGCCTTCAAGGCGTTGATAGTTATTGGTATCACGGCTTTCGGTCGCTGCTCGGCCTCTGTCCAGGTGCCACTTCCGCGCGCGGATTTTTCGGGTAGTAACGTTCCGGCATGCGCTCGATGTGGGCGAAAAACTTGGTGTCCTTGTAAGGCATTTTCATAAAACCGGAGACGCCCAGCCCTTCGATCCGGGGTACGAGGGACAGGATTTCATTGAGATAGTGACGAAAGTCCGCTTCCCGGGCCGGGTCCAGGAGGCGGTAATGGCTGTGTATTTTTAAGTGATCCGGCAGCGCTTCGAAAATGATCATGCCGGTGTGATGAATGGTGTTGAGTGCCTCAAGGGCCGTGATGATGGCTTTAGGCAGCACCAGGAACTCTTCCGGGTCCGGGCCATCCTCGAAGTAGGAGTGCACTCGGGAGTGGTCTTCCACTTCCGGTGCGGCGCTCACTTCGTAAGGTAGTTTCATGCCGGGTGCCACCACAAAAGGCTCCTCCGGACCGGCCCGGTCAATGTGCAGGGTATCCCGGGCGTTGAACAGACAGCTTTTGAAGATGCCTTGCCGGTATATGGCCCGGGCCATATTGACCATGTTGTTTACGGCGGTGACGAAGGCGGTTTTAAGTTCCGGATCATGCAGGTTAAGGGAGGTGTCGACATAGATGCCGTCGCTTTCCCAGCGCACGGCCAGGCCACCGACGACGGGGTAGCGGCCAAGCCGGCTAACTGACGCCAGGAAGGCTTTTTCAGTATCCCCCATGCCTTGCATAAAGTTTTTATAGTAGCGGTCCAGCTGAACGTCGTTGACGTCGTTCAGGGTATTCTGGGCGTGCTCCTGCCTCAGGAAAGACTTGCGGGAGCTGTACACTACGGTGTCAATCTGGCGCCGGGCAGGCCTCAGCCACACCGGCACCTGGGGTGTAATTGGCAGGCCCGGCAGGTCGATCATGACGCTGCGGGCCAGGCGGGGCATCTCCCTGAGATAGTAGTCCCCGGCCCTCCTGCGCTGCTCCGGGTCCGGGTCCAGCATACCTTCCAGCATACGGGCGAATTCCATTGGCAGGCCCAGGGATGTGGGCGGGATAGCCTGATGACCGAAACGGCAGGACTGGCCTGATGCCAAAGCATAGAGCGTGCCTGCCGCACCCTGTTCATCGAATCGGGGGGAGGACAGGCCACCGTTGAGCTGCTCCTCGCCAATAAAGTAAACATCCCCCAACCGAGCGTTGGTTTGCTGCAGGTTGTCGGACATCAATTCCATTACGTTGGAGGCGACGAATTGCTGGTTTTCATCCAGTTGTGCGAACACCGACGAGCCCCAGTCGATCAGGGCGATGTTTTCATGCAACGGGTCAAACACCAGGTTTGACGGTTTGATATCACCGTGGACGATGGGCCGGCTGGCCGGCCCGGCTTCCCGGCGAAGGCTGCGCAGAATGTCGGCCAGTTGGTCGGCAATGCGCATTACCAGGCGGGGTCTCAGGCGGCCCTCCTTTAATGAAACTTCTTCCAGATTGATACCCGGAGCCCGCCCCATGACCAGGATGGGTTGATTGCGGGCCTGTTGAAAGGCGATCAGGCGCGGCACCCGGGGGTGCTCGACCTGCTCGAGCATGAATGCTTCTTCTTCCAGCCGGTCCTGCAGATGTCGGGGCAGGGTGACGCGGGTAAACTTGAAAACGTGCTCCAGGTTCCCCGGGCCTTCCCGTTCCAGAACCCCTGCAAACACGAAACCATAGGCGCCCTTGCCAATCATCTCGATATTCCGGTAACCCAGTTGTTCGAGCTGGGTGGTACACAGCGCCACCCAGTCCTTGAGCTTCTTGGCGTCGTGCTGGCTGAGCAGATATATAGACTGCTCTTCCGGAATATAGAACTGCTGTAGCGGGGTCGGTTGCGCCGGTGGTTGCATGGTTTACATCAGCCCAGATGCAGCAGCATCGACTCGGGCGACTCCAGATACCCCTTCCAGCGGTTGCAGAAACGCGCGATGGTGCCGCCATCAATGATGCGGTGATCACCCGCCCAGCTCGCTGTCATGATGGCGCGTTCCACTACCTGACCGGTGGTGGCGAAACGTGGCAACCGCTGGGTGCGGCCCAGGGCCACAATTGCTACCTCCGGTGCATTGATAATGGGGGCGGCATGGACACCGCCCAGTGCCCCGATGTTGGAGATGGAAATCGTACCCCCTTGAAGGTCTTCCTGCCTGACTCGGCCTTCCCGGGCGGCCTGCGTCAGGCGTGCGACCTCAGCGGCGATTTCAAGCAGCGTCAGGCTCTCGACGCCTTTCACGTTTGGCACAATCAGGCCAGCTTTGCTGTCCACCGCCATGCCGATATTGCACCGGGGCTGATAATGGATCTCGGTCACCTCATTATTGATGCGACTGTTGAGGATGGGGTAATCCCGCACTGCCAGTGCCATCGCCTTCATGATGAAGGGCATCAGGGTGATGCGCGAACCCAACGCTTCTACCTCCGGCTTGAGCCGCTCACGCAGCGCCAGCAAGTCAGTCATGTCGATGTCTTCACTG
>JBDNIR010000040.1:0-9351 GCA_041688195.1 Marinobacter sp. | reverse complement strand
CTCAAGAATCGCGAAGGTCTTGGCAGGACAATGTTTTTGAAGATGATAACCTGCGCCAATGCCGGATAACCCGGCACCAATGATAAGGACGTCATAATGTTGTGCTGGCATAGTCTGCCTTCTCTTAAGTCAGGGTTTCCGATACTCAACGCTCTCCACGCAACCATCCCGAAAGTAAACGTAAATTAGCTCGTAGAGCTTGCCGTAGTAGTCGGTCTGGTAAACCCAGGTTTCCCGGGGCACCGGATAGGTTTCCGGCGGCCGGCCGAAGGCTTTCAGAACATGTTCTTTGGTCATACCCTTGACCACCTGAACCCGGGCCAGATAGGTGCGCAGTTCGGTAGAGTTGATAAAGCGGCAGGTGCCCTCCGGCTCTGCCTGGGCCGGATTTTCCTGGTTATCGGGTGTTTCAGGTATGGGTTCCGGCAAATTGTCACCGAAGCTGCCGCCAATGTGATTATCCCGGATAGTCATACGCTCGGCATTGTCACCACAGGGTTGATCGGAGAAAGTCACGCCGTCGGCGTTATCACAACGGTAAACGGCGGAGGCAGGAAGAGGGATCAGTATGAACATCCAGGCAGATAACAACCATAGCTTGATCATCTTTTGTCTCCGTTCAATGCAAACGATGCCCGCAAAAATAGCCCGCAAAAAAAGGCGCCCGAAGGCGCCTTCTGTATCAACTGGCACTCAGGATCAGTGACGAACCTGAATACGAGCCTCAACCCGGCGATTCTGGGCACGGCCTGTGGCAGTTTCGTTGCTGGCCATAGGTTCTGCTTCACCATAGCCGACGGCTCGGACGCGGTCGCCGTCAATGCCAAGGGCATTAACAAGGCGCGCTGCAACAGCTTCGGCGCGACGCTGGGAGAGGAGCTGGTTATAGCTCGCTTCACCAATGCTGTCACTGTGACCGGCAATTTCGACAGAGGTTTCCGGGTATTCGTTCATGAAGTCAGCGACCTGACGAATTTCCTCGTCGTAGGTATTGCCGATCACTGAACTGTTGGTCGGAAACTTGACGGAAAGTTCGATGGTTTCAATTGTTTCCTGAACGCCTTCGCAGCCATCGGCGTCAACTTCAGCCCCGGCAGTTGTATTCCGGCACAGGTCTTTGCTGTTCACCACACCATCGTTGTCACTGTCGAGTTCACAACCGCGGCTGTTTACTTCAGCTCCAGCCGGGGTATTTGGGCACTGGTCACGGCTATCGACCACGCCGTCGTTATCGCCATCACGTTCGCAACCATTGGCGTCCACTGAAACGCCGGCGGCAGTGCCGGGACATTGGTCGCGGCTATCGGGTACGCCATCATTGTCGCTATCTTGCGGGGCCGGCGGAGTGGTAGAGCGGCCAAAACCGACCGTGAAGCCCAGGGAGGCGACGGTATCGAATGTGCTTTCGTCAATGCCATGGAATTCGCGGATATCGGCACGCAGGGAAATCGAGTCACTGACGTTGTAACGCACACCGCCACCCACGTTTACGCGAGTTTCCTCGTGATCGGTGCCGGCAGTTTGCGGGTTGGGAATGGAACCACCGAAATCGGCATGCCCTGCACCGGCTGCCAGGTATGGGTTCCATGCCTCGGTAAAGTTGCCAAAGTAGTAGAGGCCGTCCAGACGGATCTCTTCAAATTCGCTGGAGCCGGAAACGTATTTACGGTCAGCATTGGCCCGCGAATACACCACTTCGGCGGCCCAGTTAGGCTGGAAGCGATACTCCAGGCCAAAGCCGAAAGTGCCGGTTTCGCTGAGGTCCCGCTTATCATCGAACAGTTGGTACGCCGCGAATGGGTTGAGATAAATCTTCTGGTCAATGGTTTCCTGAGCCAGGACGGGAGATGCGATAGCAGCGCTTAAAGTGGCTACGGCTAATAGGAGCATGATCTTCATGCAGAGCCTCCTGTTTGTTCGTCGTTATTGGCGGTCATTTTGATTTTATTGAAACTTTTACTCAGAGACTTTTCGCCTAAAAGCTTCAGCAGCTACGATGAATCTAAGCCAACGAATGCAAACCGTACAGGTTTTCAGCGGGTTTTAGGGCAAAACTTACCAAACTTTCATGTCAGTCGGGACTATTTCGTCGGGCTGAAGTAGAGGTGGGCACTTTTTTTGCTGAAGTTCAGTGTTCGTCCGGAGTCAAAACTGACCTCGAAAGCGCTTTCATCCTCGCCAATGACCGAGCCGTTGCCAAAAATAGGATGGCTGAGGCGGGGTTGGGCCCAGAGCGGTGCACTGGTTGAAACCTTCCCTCCGGTGTATTCCGATTGCAGTTGAATGCCCTCGCGGGCGGCATAGCGAATACTGACCGGCGAGAGGGGACAAACCAGGGACAATGTCTGCTGTGCATCGTGTTGTTCATTGCTGTTGACTTCACCTTTGCTGTGCTCATCAAAATAGCGTCCCAGGGACTCGGACAAAGTGATGCAGAGCTCGCCAATAAACCGGCTCGGAGCCTGGTCGGTATCCATCGCAGGACGAGAGCCTCCCGGGCGGGTGAGTAAATGAAGCTGGTTGCGGGTACGGGTCATGGCGACATATAACAGACGGCGTTCGCTTTCGATGAAAGCCCGGTGATCTTCTGCTTGTCGCGGGCTGTAGGGCAGATACTTCTCCTGCAGCCCCGGCAGAATGACTACTTGCCATTCCAGGCCTTTAGTGCGGTGAATGGTAGACAGTAAAACGCCCTCATCCCGACTATTCCGGGCCTGGCTTTTCAGCGTCCTCAGGTGCGCCAGGGCTTCGTCGGCGCCCACATCGAGACTGTCCAGATAATGTTGAAACCCGGTTATGGTATCGATGCGCTCATCAGCGGTTTCATGGGTTAGTGCCAGGCTGCGGATACCGTCGAACAGTTCGGTTTTATCAGCATACTGACGGATCAGTTCGGACACTTTGCCCCGGAAGCGGGCCAGCGCTACCAATGTTTCGCCCAGTTTCCTCAGCTTGCGGCCCGCCATGGGCGACAAAGCTTCGAAATCCATGGCCAGCAGACGCTCGCCCCAGCCCTCACCAAAGCCGGCCAGGAACTGGGCAAGGTGGTTGAGTTCCGGCTCTTTCAGACCGACGTGGGGAAATCGCAATAACTGGCGGGCGATGTTCTGGCGGTCGGCTTCCGGTGTCTGCCCGATTGCGCCAGTCACCACCAGTAACAGGCTGGTTATGGCGTCCACTTCGCGGCTGAACAGGGCGCCTTTGCCCACATCAATGCGATAGGGAATCTGCCGGGCGAGCAGGCGGAGTTCAATAGGCACGCTTTGGCTCCAGACCCGGAACAGGATAGCGGTATCCGCAAGCGCCTCCGGTGCTGAGTGCTCCAGCAGGCTGATCACCGCGTCGCTGTCGCTGGCACATTCGTGAAGCTGCACTGTGGTCGCAGGTGTACTCGGATGGGAGTGACAAAGCACATCCTTGCGGCCGGTATTGTGACTGATCAGGTGATTTGCCAGCAGCGCGACCCGATGCCCGTAACGGAAGGTGAAGCTCAGGGTTTGCTCAAGCGGGCTTTCAAACTCGTCGCTGAAGCGGCTGAGGATGAACTCCGGCTTGGCGCCCCGGAACTCGTAAATGGTCTGGTCGGGGTCACCCACCACTGTAACCCGGGCGCGGTCGCCTGCCACGTAGCGCAGTAGCAGGTGCTGTATTTCGTTGGTGTCCTGATACTCGTCCACCAGGATCAGGTCCATTTTGTTGCCCACCAGACGCTGCAGGGGCGGGTTCTGGTGTATCGCCATGACGGGTTCGTAAAGCATGTCAGAAAAACTGATGCGGCTTTCGGATTTACGCCATTGTTCAAAGCTGTGGAACAGGTCGACCAGGTATCGGTGGCGCTCGTTAAAGCCCTGTTCCTCAAACACGATTTCAGCCGGCGACAGGGTGGTTTTTACCCGGTCAATAAAGTTGGCCGCTGTCTCTACAAAGTCTTTCTTACTGCGTTTTATTTCATCCTGCAGGTCTTCCGGGGCCAGTCGCCGGGTCAGCATCCAGACCTGGAAGTTAATCTCCTGCTCAGTCAGGATCGTCTCCGAAAAGGCCGGTAGGTAACGCTCTTTAATAAATCGGCGATACAGCCGCAGGCCCATGGCATGATAGGTGCGAACCTTCGGCAGTGCGAGGCCGGAATCCCGACTGATTGCCTGCAGCTTGAATTCGAAATCCTGGCGGGCGCTGCGGTTGAACATCAGCACCAGCATACGGGCCGGGTCGTGGCCCTGCTCCAATAGATAACGGATACGCCAGGCCAGGGTAGAGGTTTTGCCGCTGCCGGCTACCGCCGTGATGACAGCGTGCTCGTAGCCGGCGGTGATGATGGCGCGCTGTTCGTCGGTGAGAAAGTCGGGCAGGTCTGTGGGCATGGCGCTATTGTAATGGCCAATTGGCGTCTCCGTAACCCGTCGACCATAATGGGCCGGAATTCAAACCCCCGAATCCGTCCCCTGACTGGAGAATACTCATGGCAATCTCACAAGCCGAAGCCGTTAATGTACTGGGCGAGGTACTGGAGCCCTGTGGCTCGGAGCCCAAGACCGGATTCTACCGCGACGGCTGCTGCAACACCGGTCCGGACGATCTAGGCCTGCATGTGGTCTGTGTTGTGGTCACCGATCGCTTTCTCGCCTTTTCCAAAGCTCAGGGCAATGACCTGAGTACACCGCGCCCGGAGTTTGGTTTTCCCGGACTGAAAGACGGCGATTCCTGGTGCCTGTGTGCCGCCCGCTGGCAGGAAACCAACGAGGCAGACAGTGCGCCCAAGGTGAAGCTTCGGTCGACCCATATCAAAGCCCTTAAGCACTGCGCGCTGGATGATCTCAAACGCCATGCTATCGACTTGAGCTGATAACCGTGCCGGCGCCATCACAGCCAGTGGACTGGGCGCGGTTGCAGACATCTTTGCAGCAGGCCGGCCACCGACAACTGGTGTTACTGGAGGGCGAGCGAGCTTCCTCCCTGGCTTGGCTGGTGCGAAATCTGCCAGTGCTATCCTGGTCCACAGGTGTTTGGAGCGGGCAGGCTGAGGATTGCCCGCAGCCAGCTCTGGCCATCATCAAGCCACACAACGGTCGGCAATGGCTGGGCCGGGAAACCGATCTGCTGGTATGGGACGGTTGGCAGGGCAACCCGCCGGACAGCCTGGCGGCATTGTCAGGCACATTGATAGCGGGCGGGCTGTGGTTCTGGCTGATGCCGCCGCTGCCGGAATGGCATGAGTTTGACGACCCGGATTACGCCCGGACAGCGCTGACAGGTGCCAAGGCTCACGCCTTTGCCCAGCGAATGGCCGGCATAATAATGGCAGACCCCGATGCGATTCGGATCAATACCGTTACAGGTCAATCCTCTGGCCTGAAACCAACGGCAGCTGCTCCCCATACTTTTCAGGTTGCTGCCACATCGGACCAGAACCGGGCTATCGAAGAGGTTGTACGATGTGGACTGGGACGACGCCGCCGGCCGCTGGTTATAACCGCCGACCGGGGCCGGGGCAAATCCGCCGCACTGGGCATCGCTGCAGTCAGGTTGTTGAGCGCCGGTCGCCAACACATTGCCGTGACGGCGCCTTCGCCGGACGCAGTCCGTACTCTGTTCCGGCACGCCATACAGGCAGTTGGTGCGGATCGGGTTGCTGCTGAAACCGATCATGAGGTTCGCCTTCTCAATGGCGGCAGCTTGAGATTTTATGCCATTGATGAACTGCTGCGGCTCCAACCATCGGCCGAACTGGTGCTGGTGGACGAGGCTGCGGCCATCCCGGCTCCGTTATTGAAAAACGTGCTGTTGGGCTGGCCACGGGTGGTATTTGCCTCAACCGTTCATGGCTACGAGGGCTCGGGGCGGGGCTTTACCATCCGTTTCCGGCAGGTGCTGGAAGAACATACGCCAAACTGGCAGTCCCTGCGGCTTGATCAGCCTATGCGCTGGGCCTCTGGCGATCCGCTGGAACGATTGGTAAACCGCCTGTTTTTGTTGAAGGCCGGGCAATCCGGGGCTGATGGAGAGGCCGGTGAATACGGTATCGAACAATGGCATCCTGCTGACGGCGACGAAGCGGATCTGGATGCCGCGTTCGGGCTGCTGGTAGATGCTCATTACCGAACCACTCCGGGGGATCTGCGACAGTGGCTGGATGACCCTCAGGCCACCACTTGGCTGGCGCGCCGTGGCAACCAGGTTGTCGGTGTGCTCTGGATGACCCTGGAAGGGAATTTTTCCAAAGCTCTCGCTGAACAGGTTATGCAGGGCAACCGCCGTGTGCGAGGGCATATGCTGCCGCAATCCCTGGCGAACCACAGCGGTTTTGCAGAAGCGGCAACATTGTCGATGGGGCGTATTGTGCGTATCGCCGTCCGCGACCGGGAGCGCCGCCTTGGCCTGGGGCAACAGTTGGTTGCCAGCGCCCGCTGCCATGCAAAAAGCGTGGGGCTGGATGCCCTTGGCACCAGCTTTGGCGCCAGCCCTGACTTGCTGGCGTTCTGGCAGCAATGCGGGTTGTCTGTTATGCGTCTGGGCTTGCAGCGGGAAGCCAGCAGCGGCGAGTTCGCGGTGCAGATGCTCAGCGGTCTCAGCGACGCCGGAACCAGCCTGGCGGAGCGGGTTCAGGCCCGCCTGGGTGAACACTGGCAAACCCTGGTGCCGGTGGTGTGGCGCTCGCTTTCCCCGGAGTTGCTGATGGAGCTGACTGCCCTGCTGACAGTGGGTCCAGCGCTGACGCCGGATGACCTGCGCGAGCTCGTGGGTTTCAGTGAGGGTGCCCGAGGCTTCGAAATCACGCTCTTGCCGCTGCAACGGCTAACGCGGCAAGCTGGCGTGGCCGAGGCTCTCCAGGGTACCGATGATGCCATGCTCTGGTGCCGGGCTGTGCTGCAAACCTGGAGTTGGGCAGAGCTACAGACGGCAGGTTATAGCACTGGCCGTCGTGAAGCGGAGGATCGTTTGAGAAATCTTGCTGCTGAGCTACTCGGCGGGGTGATCAGATAGACGTGTGATCTCCCGATGAATGGGTGCCAGCTTCGCACGGGGCGATACTTTCGAATGAATTGCTCGCCGAAGAAACAGGACAAACGTCGCAAATCTTCGTAGAACTCACCATAGTGCACGGTGACCTAGATTGTTTGAGCTTGCTGTAGCCTGTGCTATAAATCAGGCGAATAACAATGTCAGCTCAAGCTGACGTATATTAAAAGAGATGAGAGGGTAGAATTCATGAAACTGAAGAACCAAGTTGCGGTGTGTTTCGCGACGTTGCTGATGGCCAGCCCGGGCATTTCCCTGGCCGCCGATGCAGCCGCTGGTAAGGCAAAGGCTGCAGTATGCGCGGCTTGTCATGGTGCTAACGGCGTTGCACAAATTCCCGGGTACCCAAACCTGGCAGGCCAGAACGAGGCCTATCTGGTGTCCGCACTGAAGGCCTACAAAAGCAAGCAGCGTAACGGCGGCCAGGCAGTCATTATGCACGCTCAGGCAGCTGGCTTGAGCGATGACGATATCGCCAATCTTGCGGCGTACTTCTCGGGTTTGCCTGCTGGCGGCAAGTAACCGGGTTTGCATGCCTTGGTACTGTCCGGGCGCTCCTTCGTAGCGACCCGGAGGTACCGGAACGGTATTAAACCTTTTCCGCTGTGATGATCTTGTAGCTGGGTTTGTAGGCCGATGTTCCGGGCAGCTTCATACGATTCTGTTTTACAAACGCTGCCAGCATCGCTTCCAGCGGTTTTAGCAGAGTGGGATCACCAGAAATCTCAAACGGTCCTTTTTCCTCTACCTGCTGAATACCTTTTGCCTTGACGTTGCCCGCCACGATACCGCTGAACGCTTTGCGCAGGTTGGCGGCGATCATGTGTGCGGGCTGGTTCTTGTGCAGTTCCAGCGCCCGCATGTTGGTGTGATCGGGTTCAAACGGCAGCTGGAAGACCGGGTCAATCTTGAGCATCCAGTTGAAGTAGTAAGCATCCTGCATGGCGCGGCGGAAGGTCTCCACCTCGGAGATACCCTTTTTCATGGTCTGGGCCACCCTGGCCGGATCATCAATGATGATTTCGTACTTTTCAGCGGCCTTTTCGCCCAAAGCGTTGCGGATGAAATCGTCGATCATGTGAAAATACTCGGCATTCTCCGGCAGGCCGGTGAAGACCACCGGAAACGGCAGGTCAATATTGTCCGGATGCAGCAGTATGCCCAGCAGGTAGAGAATTTCCTCAGCCGTGCCGACGCCGCCGGGGAACACGATGATGCCGTGGCCTGCGCGCACGAAGGCCTCCAGGCGCTTTTCAATGTCCGGCATGATGACCAGTTCATTGACGATCGGGTTCGGAGCTTCGGCGCCGATAATGCCGGGCTCGGTCAGACCGATATAGCGGCCGTTTTTCACTCTCTGTTTGGCGTGGCCTATGGTGGCGCCTTTCATCGGCCCTTTCATCGCGCCCGGGCCGCAGCCGGTGCAGATGCTCAGGCCACGCAGCCCCAGTTCGTGCCCGACATCCTTGCTGTAAACATACTCCTCCCTACTGATGGAATGGCCGCCCCAGCATACCACCATGTCCGGCTGCCGACCGGATTGAAGAACCCGTGCGTTGCGCAGGATATGGAAAATCAGGTTGGTGATATCCGCCGGTTCCTGCCGGTTGAAGCCAGCAGCGGTGGTTGGTATTGAGTTGGAATAAACAATGTCCCGGAGCACGGAAAACAGGTGCTCGCGAATAGCCCGCAGCATTTCGCCATCCACAAACGCGCTTGCGGGCGCATTGACCAGTTCCAGCTTCAGGCCTCTGGGCTGTGGCACCAGGCGAACATCGAAATCGGCATAGTCCTCCATCAGGTCCTGGCAATCATCCGTCACCACTCCGGTATTGAGTACGGCCAGGGCGCATTGCCGGAACAGCTGGTACAAACCGCCTTCGCTGCGGTCTTTCAGTCGGTTAACCTCGTGGTTGGACAGAATTTCGAGACTGCCCTCGGGGGACACCAACGCATTTATTTTGGCCTGACTCATGTAACTCAAAGCTCCTGATGATTAACGGCTTCCGTGATCCTGGAAACCGTGTCGGAAATGACTGGTTGGTCGTGCCCTGGAATCAGATCCCGAGGCCATTAAAGAACTGCTGCACGTTTCCGCTCAGGGTTTTAATATCGTAGCCGCCTTCCTGAACAACCAGCGTCGGCAGCCCTGCGCGACCCACGCGCCTGCCCAGATGGTTGAAGCCCTCGGAGCTGACCGACACCTTGGCCTGAGGGTCATCCTTGTAGATATCGAACCCCAGGGGGAGCACCATGGCGTCAGGTTGGAACAGTTTGATGGCGGCCATAGCCTCTTCCAGACGGTTGAAGAAATCCTGCTCGGATGAGCCGTGT
>JBDNIR010000290.1:0-8760 GCA_041688195.1 Marinobacter sp. | reverse complement strand
TGGCTCCTGAATTAGTATGGGATGAAAACGCAGAGCGCGACATGGCGGAATGGTTGCTTAGTCTTGTGAAGCAGGCAGCAGAGAAAGGTGATGGGGCCATTTTTTCTGCGCCGCAGGTATGGCTGGGCACAGGTGAAAAGTTTCATTCGCTGGCGGAGTGTATTGCTCGCCTGCGAAGCCTAACCAAGCCCTTTCTTAACTGGACTGGTAAGGCAGAACGACAGCAAATCAGACTGCCGACAATCCCGCTGTTCGTACATGAGCGACAATCTACACAAGCCATTCTTGAAACTTTGAAAAGCTATAAATCAGCCGGCAGCACGCTAGATTTGTTTGGTGATCCAGAACTCGATGTTACAGATAAATTGGACGCCTACGAGCATAAAGGCCCTTGGACAAACCGTCTTGTGTTGGGTGATTCCCTGCAGGTTATGAACTCGCTCCTTGAATATGAAGGGTTGGGTGGTCAGGTTCAGATGATTTATATGGACCCACCTTATGGCGTCAAATTCGGATCCAACTTCCAGCCTTTTGTACGAAAACGAGATGTGAAGCACGGCAAAGACGATGAAATGATTCGTGAGCCAGAGATGGTCAAAGCATATAGAGATACATGGGAGCTAGGGCTGCACTCATATTTGACTTATTTGCGTGACAGACTGTTAATGGCAAGGGAATTACTAACTAATAGCGGAAGTATATTTGTACAAATTTCTGATGAAAATCTACATCATGTCCGAGAAGTCTTGGATGAAATTTTTGGCGCAGAAAACTTCATGAGCATAATAACCTTCGCGAAATCTGGCGGAGGACTTGAATCAACCTCTCGGATTGCAGCGAGAGTCGATTACATCGTTTGGTACGCCAAGAATAAAATTAATGCTAAATACCAGCCGCTTTTTGAGAAGAGAAGTGACGCATTAGAATCAGGATTCGATATGGTCGAATTCCCCGATGGAACTCGAAGAAGAGTAAAGAAAAAAGAAAAAGATGAGGGAGTAAAGTTTCCTGATGAATGCAAATTCTTCATGTCAGTGACTTTTACAAAGCCGGGTCCTGGATCAAAATATGAGATTGAGCATCAGGATAGGACTTTCGATTCGGGTAGACGTTGGTGGGGGCTACCAAAAGAGTCTTTGAAAAAGGTAATAGAGAAGGGCAGGACAATCACAACCGCAAACGAGATCAGATTTGTTAAGTATTTTTCTGATTTTGCTTACCGAGGACTGAGCAATCTATGGGATAACTTAGGAGGTGCCGCCAACCCTCTATATGTTGTTCAAACAAATCAAACTGTAATTCAACGATGCATCCAAATGACTACTAGTCCAGGAGATTTGGTGCTTGACCCTACTTGTGGATCGGGAACTACAGCTTATGTTTCAGAACAGTGGGGCAGGCGCTGGATAACTTGTGATACATCACGAGTTCCACTGGCACTAACGCGTCAACGATTACTAACAGCTACTTTTCCCTGGTATGAACTGAAAGAGCCAAATAAAGGTCCGAGTGCTGGTTTCGAATACATACGAAAAGAGAATCGAAAGGGCGAAGAAGTTGGTGGGTTGGTGCCTCGTAAGACGTTGAAATCGATAGCGAACGACGAAGATCCAGAAACTGTAACGCTTGTCGATAAACCGGAAATCAATAAAGCGGTTACTCGCGTTTGCGGGCCCTTCACAGTGGAGGCGACTATTCAAGCTGCTAGCTCACTACTGAAGGAAGACTACGGGACTCGGGAAACGGGGGCCACTTATGATGATCCTCGAAAATATTTGGATCGCATGATCGAAGTATTACGTCAAAGTAAAACGCTTAGGCTGCCTGGCAACAAGTCTCTTGAGTTTGATCGCGTACGCCCTCTCGGCACCGAGTATGAGCACTTGCATGCCGAGGCCGTTGAGAAGAACGGTGAGGAACGTCGTATAGCAGTAATGTTTGGTCCGCAAGATGGTGCTATTGATTCTGGAGTCGTACTGGAAGCGGCCAGAGAGGCTTGGTTTTCGAAGTTTGATGCCCTTTATTTCTTTGGCTTCGCTATCCAGGCCAAGGCCAGAGAACTGATTGAAAATCGCAGTAAATTGAAGCTGCCGTGTACTTATGTTTCCGTTACACCTGACGTAGTCATGTCCGATTTATTGAAAACCAGTAAATCATCAGAGGTGTTCTCTATTACTGGTCTGCCAGACCTCAAGCTTCGTCCGACAGGCGACAGTTCACCGGATGGTACTCAGCTCTACGAGGTAGAGCTGCTAGGCCTCGATATTTTTCGGCCGCAGGATCTGGAGACCGAGTCTATCGAGGCAGACAATCTGCCATGTTGGATGCTGGACACGGATTATAACGGGATGGCTTTTGTTGCCCGCCAGGTGTTTTTCCCAAAAACATCTGCATGGGACAACCTTCAGAAATCGTTGAAGGCCAAGTTTGACAGTTCGGTTTGGGAGCATCTTGCAGGAACCATCTCGGAGCCTTTTGTACTTGGACAGAATCAACGAATTGCCGTAAAGGTCATCGATGATCGTGGCAATGAGCTGATGGTGGTGCGCGAGGCATCGGAGGCAAATTCATGAGGCAGCCCAATGTTTCCGATCCGATCGCTTCCAACGAGATCGAATCGCCAATCATAAACTCGCCCTTCAGGGAACCCGAGTTCTTCTGGCAGATCGAGAGGGGGAAGCAACCTCTTAAAGCCGAAGGCCGTCGTCCCGCCAGTTATTTCTACCGGGTTCCTGAAAGTAGTGGTCGAAATCGTAAGGTCAAAGACCAGTTGAGCCTGGAGGGAGACCTGGGCATAGGTCAGCAGGAAGATATCCCATTGGTGAACTGGCTCCGGCAACGCATTAAAGAGTGGCGTACAGGAGGGTTTACGGGCGTTCCTTACGACGGTGCCTCATCAGTTAGTAAAGAGTTAATGGAGCTCTGGAAGGGTGATGGAAATCTGCGGAAACAACGTCTGTTCTTCGCACAGATCGAAGCCGCCGAAGCTATCATTTTTCTGGTTGAGGCGAACCCCGTATACCTTAAGGGCTTGCCTGAGATTCCAATTGATCACCCCGGTGAATCGACAAGAGACGCTGGTTTTCGTGCGTTTACTCGTTATGCCTGCAAAATGGCGACTGGTACCGGCAAAACTACTGTTATGGGGATGCTCTCTGCTTGGTCAATCCTGAATTATGTAGCTTCACCGACGGACGAGCGTTTCTCCGATACTATTCTGATCGTATGCCCGAACGTGACGATATGGGAGCGTTTGCAGGAGCTGAATCCTTCTCTGGGGGACAACAGTCTTTATCGGACCAGGCAATTGGTGCCGCCGCACCGGATGGAAGAGCTCCGGAGAGGTGAGGTAATGATTGCCAATTGGCATCGATTAGCCAAAAAAGCGACTAATACCGTCAACGGGACATCCGCCAAGGTCGTGAAAACCGGTGAGCCGATGGAAGTGGTCAAGAATGCCGGCAAGGCCAATGAGGAAGTCGAGGTTAAGTACTTCGAATCTGACCAAGCCTGGTTCAAACGCATTCGTCAGGAAATGGGTTCGGGCAAAGGTCGGAGCCCGCACTGGCTAGTGTTCAATGATGAATCTCATCATGCATATCGACGCGGTGATTCAAGCGTGGAAGTTGATCTCGAAGACGACGCAACGTTGGCGAAAAAGAATGCCAAGGAAGCGACAATTTGGATCGAAGGTCTGGACCGAATTAACAAGCTTGCAGGAGGTCGAAAAAAGGGAATTCGCCTTTGTGTCGACCTCTCCGCGACGCCCTTCTATATTCAGGGCTCTGGAAATGAGGTTGGTAAGCCATTCCCATGGATCGTGTCTGATTTCGGATTGCTGGATGCAATCGAGTCTGGCTTAGTGAAAATTCCGCAATTGCCGACTCGTGACATTACCGGGGAAGAAGACGCAGGCTATTTCAATGTCTGGCGTTGGGTTGAGTCGATGGCAGAAAAAGATGGGCTAGGCACCAAACTCAATCCTCAGATTGTAATGACCTATGCTGCTGCGCCGATCACTACCCTTGCCCAGGATTGGCACAAGCGCTTCCAGCAGTGGCAAGAAGACAGCAAGGAAGACTTACACCCTGTTCCTCCCGTTTTCATTGTTGTTTGCAGAGATACCAAGGTAGCCGCTGAGGTTTTTAATTGGCTGGCTGACAATGATGGTAATTACGGTCAGGCTCCAGAGTGGTTCAGGAACGAGAAGGGCGAGGAAGTCACTGTCCGTGTCGACTCGAAAGTGGTGGAGAATCTTGAAGAGGGTGGTACGAAAGATGAGACCCGCCGGCTACGATTTATCTTAGACACCATTGGTAAGAAGACTTGGCCGGGAGGCAAGGTGCCGGAAGAGTGGTCGGAGCTTGTCCGAAAGAACAATGAGAAGGCCGCAGGTGAAGATAATGATGGCGCCTATAAATGGATTGATGAACGAGTTCCTCCTGGCCGAAATATTCGCTGCATCGTGTCTGTTTCGATGTTGGCTGAAGGCTGGGACGCAAATACTGTTACCCACATTGTCGGGCTGCGGCCCTTCGGATCACAGCTACTTTGTGAGCAGGTGATTGGACGTGCTCTTCGACGGCGCAGCTACGCTCTGAATGAAGAAACTGATCAGTTCGAGGAAGAGACCGCCAAGGTTTTCGGTGTTCCTTTTGAACTGGTTCCTTTTAAGGTGTCCGAGTCCAAAGATCCTAAACCACCAAAAGAGCCGAATCACATTTTCAGCGATCCGGCGAAGGAGCAGTACGAGATTGAATTTCCTCTGGTGGAGGGTTATTACAGCCCGCAGACATTCGAGGTACACGTAAGCTGGGATCAAATTCCGCACCTTACGATCGACCCCAAAGAGGTGCCCGATCAGGTCGAGATGAACTCAATGACATCGCCGGAAGGTAGCCTGGCTAAATACGGACCAGGGCAGAGGCCTGTGCTGAACCTGTCTACGTGGCGGAAACAGTTCAGAACGCAGCAAGTTGCTTTTAGGTTGGCTCAGCAGGTTTGCAAGCGCTGGCAGGCTGAACAGGGCGATTCTGAGGCTGAAACCGTGCCAGTGCATGTCCTGTTTCCGAAGGTGGCGTTCGCCGCAAAGCGCTTCCTACAAGAGAAAATCAACTGTAAGGGCACTGCAGAAACCTGCGATGTGCTGCTTGTAGGCAAATACCAACAGCAAGCCGTGGACAATTTGTTTGAGGCTGTGCGAAAGGGTTCTGGTGGTTTAGTAGACAGCCCGGAATTACCTCGCATTCCGAAGGGAGCTTCTGGCCAAGGCAGTACCAGGTTCGTTGATTACCACACTACAAAGTCCGTTTATTCGGTAAACAAATGCCATTTGAATACCATGGTTGCTGACACCAAAAAATGGGAACAAAGCGCCGGCTTTGCGCTGGATGTCCATCCTGGTGTTGTTAGATGGGTAAAGAATGAGCATTTGGGCTTTTACATTTCTTATCGCAAGCACGGCGTACCATCTCGATATATTCCTGACTTTATCGCTCAGCTTGATATTGGACTGAACCTCGTTTTGGAGATAAAAGGTCAATACGGTGACAACGCAGATCTCAAGGCGAAAGCAGCTGAACGTTGGGTGAGTGCTATAAATGAGGATGGAAGTTGGGGGCTATGGCACTATCGCGTAGTTACTGAACCTACTGAGCTACCTAATCTGCTTAATGAGTTTGCGCTGGCGAAGTGGGATAAAGATGCACTGACCCTTGATGGCGGATTTGATACGCCCGCGTATCAATCAGTTAGGCAAGCCGGTACATCATATAAACACTTGCTTGAGACCGATCTGATTGATTGGTTGAAAGCACAGGGTATCTGGACGGAAGAGGTTAAACGACATCTCCACGTAGATAGTTCCGCCGATAGCATGGCGTATAACGCAATGCTCACGGTGACCTCGGATGACTTATCCGAGGCTAAGGTTATCAGGATCAATCTCAAGCGCCTTCTGGATTTTCCATCTCTTTCTTTGAGCTCTGTGTCTCTCAGTGGCGAGGTTTATTCATTGAGCGACGTATCAGACCCGATTGCGATTGGATTATTTGCAATCGTTACGTTGTTCGGCGGGGCTAAATTGGCGAAGGAACTCGCGACAGAAACTCTTGATAACCACCATGCGGCTGTTTTGATCTCGCTAAAAGACGTAGAGGCACCGGAGCGTATCGAAAAGGATGCGTTGCTAGAAAAGGTGAACCACCTGCTATTAAATGCCGGAGAATCCACTGTCGCTAACGTAAAATTCGGGAAAATCATTGAGAAGCTTCGCACTGAGCTGAAATGTATAGACGTGAGCGATGAAGGCGTTTCTCTTAAATCAGTAGTCAAATACAAATGATTTTTTGCATGGATTTACAATGTCACCAGAGAGTTATGCAGTCGAGGCGCGCCTTTAAAATAAGCTCAGAGCTAATCTCATTTATGTTCGTGGATCCAAGCACGTAATAGCTAGACGGTGTGAAGGTCCATTCTCGACGTTAGCATGCGATTAATAGTCGAGAATGGACAATCTGATCGTTCAGTGAATTGTCGTTGCTGAGTCAAGCAGGATATGGGCGCCGGTTTGAAGGTCGAGTGTCGTATGCAGCCTGTGCGGCTCTTCTGAGTTTCGGTACATGTCCAGAGTAATCCAGTCCTCCCCACGTCGCATCTGGACATTGACGTGCGTTTCTTCACTGCCAAAGCGATGGGCTACCAATGTAGTTTACGGCGACTGCCGGAAGGTGAACGTGTCGCACCTTGGGAGTGACAGGGAAAAGATAACGCAATTCCACAGCAATTAGTTCGCTATTTGCGAACTTTTATTGACAGTTGGCGAACTTTTCGTGTACTCTTAGGGCGTTGTTTGTGAGATGATATTCGCCTGAAGTGCACTGGGGTATGAACACCACCCCGAGGGAGCTTGCTCCTACCGTCCCACGGGCTCATCCGTTGCCGCGCGTCCCGATGCCGACATTGCGTGTGACCCGATGTGGAAACCTTGCGTGCGAACGCAAGGTTTAATTAGCACAGGGTTTGTTGCCGATAACTCTCATTTTCCGTGTTGTGCGAAAAGGGTTGCCAGTGGGGCAACTCTATACACGGGAAAACTAGCATGAACTTAAAGACAAACAACTATCGGCGGACACCTAGACTGAAACAGGATAAGCCATCCAGAAGAAAGTATTTTCGGATTATTAAATGGGCGTTGTTAGTATTACGCTTAATTTGTAAGCTGATTGATCTTTTTGGTGGTGGAACTGATGAGGAATAGGTGGTCCCTAGTGTAAAAAGCAATGGTGATTAACTATGTTGAACGAAGCATTAAAACAGATACGTGTGTTCCACCAGATTAAACAGGTGGAGTTAGCTAGCGAACTTGGAATCTCAAAATCGTATTTGTCTGAAATTGAGTCCAATAAAAAAGCAGTTTCCATGGATATGCTTGAAAAATACGCTGACTATTTTTCCGTTCCCGCATCTTCCCTCATGATGTTTTCTGAAAATATCGGTGCTGCGAAGAGATCGGACAAATTGCGATTGAAGTGCGCTAATAAAATCATAAAAGCCATGGAGTGGATTAGTGCACGTAATGAGACTGAAGCCCACACATAAATTTAAACTGCGAATCAAATCAAAAAATAAATCGTATACTTTTAAAGATTCGGGATTGTATAATCTCACTACCAAAAAGCTTCTTGAAAACCGGCTTCAAAAATCAGTTTGTGAACTTAGGTCGCTGGCAGATGATTCAAACTATCGAGTTTTTTTTGAGGAAAAGCCCGATGGAAAGAAACGCGAAATACAAGCGCCCACTCTAGGGCTTGATGTTGTCCAAACCCGAATAGCAAGTCTTCTGGTTCGGGTTTCTACGCCCGATTACCTTCATTCAGGTGTGAAAAAAAGATCAAACATCACGAACGCAAAGGTTCATGTCGGTGATCATCCAGTTCTAGCAATGGATATCAAAAAGTTTTATCCATCTGTATCTAAAAAAGCTATATATCATTTTTTTCATAACACAATGAAATCTGCGCCCGATGTGGCAGGCATACTTGCAAACTTGTGTACCTATAAGGATCATATCCCAACAGGCAGCCGGATAAGTATGCCCCTCGCTTTTTGGGCTAATCACACAATGTTTAACGAGCTTCAATCATTATGTGACTCGCAAGGGGTCGCGATGTCAATTTACGTTGATGATCTGACCTTTTCGGGCAGGTCAGTTAATACGCTGTTTGCACACAAGGTAAAACGAATAGTGAGTGCTTCGGGGTTAACAATACATCCTGACAAGTCTAGATTATATAGGCATGATGAGCCCAAGTTAATAACAGGTGTGGTGATTGTCGGCAACTTCACTAAACTTAGAAATAAGCATCATAAAGCTATATATAATCTGTTCAACGAAATGAAAGTCGCTGGAAGTGATGAGCAATTAGACGCAATTTATGAAAAATTACTTGGAAGATTGAGTGCAGCAGGTCAAGTTGAATCTGAATTTAAAATGAAAGCGAAAGCCCTTCTAGCCCAGTCGAAGCGGTGATTGTCAACCGAGCCGCATTGCTGTGGCACACACAACTACGGTGACATGGTGGGATAGTTCGGCGCCTGACCGACCAGCCAGCCCTGATCGGCAAGGGCGGCAATGATGTCGTTCTGGAAGGCTCTCTCGCGGCTGTCCGCCATAACTGCTCCTTATTATTATGGCCAAGCGCTGGCCGCCTGACTTAACGATCTTCCCGGGTGTGCCATAGGCGCAAGATAAAGATGGCA
>JBDNIR010000289.1:0-5008 GCA_041688195.1 Marinobacter sp. | reverse complement strand
GATCTCCACGACCTGGCGCTGGAGGACATCATCAACAGTGGCCAACGCCCCAAAATCGAACTTTATGACGACCAGATTTTCATCATCGCTGCACTGCCTGTTTACGATGGCCAGAATCTGGAGTTGGTTCAGGTCAGCCTGTTTATTGGAAAGAACTATCTGATCTGTTTTTGCCCTCTGGCGGAAGACCCGTTTGAGCCGGTGCGCAAGCGTATGCGACAACCCAATAACCGCCGCTTCGCCAACCGCGGGATCGATTATCTGCTTTATGCCCTGCTGGATTTCATTATTGATGCCGGTTTTCCGGTATTGGAACAGTTCGGAGACCAGCTTGAAGCGCTCGAGGAAGAGTTGCTGGAGCGCCCGAATCAGAAAACGCTGTCGTCATTGCATGAGCTGAAACGGGAGCTACTGACCCTACGCCGGGTGCTCTGGCCCCAGCGGGAGCTGATCACGACGCTGATGCGGGGCGAGGACGAATTGATTCTGGCGGACACGCTGGTGTATTTCCGGGACTGTTACGACCACAGCATTCAGATTATCGAATTATTGGAAAGCTTCCGTGACATGGCCACCAGTATGCTTGATATCTACCTCTCCAGTATCAGCCAGCGTACCAATGAGACGATGAGGGTGTTGACGATTATCGCGACCATCTTCATTCCGCTGACGTTTGTGGTGGGTGTCTACGGTATGAATTTTGACCACCCGGGCAGCCCTTGGTCGATGCCGGAACTGCGTTGGTATTACGGTTACCCGATGGTCTGGGGCATCATGATCATAACGGTTCTGGGGTTGGTCTTGTTCTTCAAACGTCGGCACTGGATATAGCCGTCGGCCCATGCACAAACAGTCCCCCAGTATTCAGAAGTTATAGCCTATACCGACATTGTTATAGAAAATCCCGTCTGAGGAGGTTGAAAAAAGTCAGCGTTCGGGTGTTTCTATGCAAACGACGCCTACGGCTTCAATGCTTCAACAATACACAAAAGGAAAGAATATTATGAAACGGCGTCACCTGTTATTACCCATCGGTCTGACTCTCACGCTCACTGCCTGCGGGAATGTAGCTCAGCTCTCCGTTGCCGAGGGAACCGGCCCCGATCCGACATTACCCAGCCCGAGCGAATCCCTGATTCCCACCGTCAATATTGCCGAAGCCACCGGCTGGCCCTCCGGCGGGACAGTGATGGTGACGGCGTAGCCGACAAACGCTCGACGCTATTGAAAGACCTGCACTCCCCCTTTGGTATGGCGCTGATCGGGAACGACTTTTACGTCGCCAACACCGACGCGGTAATGCGCTTCCCCTACGAGAAGGGTCAGACGCGTATCACCGTTGAAGGCACCAAAGTCACCGACCTGGCAGCCGGAAAGCGGCGAGCTCTGGGTCGCCGTCAACGAGCGTGACCTGCTCGGCAGTGACCTGGTGCCTGACTACATGACATCGGTGGCGGATGGCGGTTTCTACGGCTGGCCCTTCAGCTATTTTGGACAGAATGTGGATGAGCGGGTAAAGCCGCAGCATCTGGGAAAAGTGGCCCAGGCCATCAAACCCGATTACGCCCTCGGACCCCACACCGCTTCACTGGGGCTAACTGCCGCCGAGGGCAATACGTTGTCTGAGCAATTCCACAACGGCATGTTTGTGGGCCAGCACGGCTCATGGAACCGCAAACCCCGCAGTGGCTATAAAGTCATCTTTGTTCCCTTCGCCGATGGGGAGCCTGATGGTCAGCCGGTCGATATACTCACTGGGTTTATCAATGCCGACGACAAAGCCCAGGGTCGTCCGGTTGGCGTTGCTATCGACAAGCAGGGCGGGCTTTTAGTGGCGGATGATGTGGGCAATATCATCTGGCGGGTCAGTCGCGCAGGACGTCGTTATCGCGCCAATCGCCTCGAAGGCCCCTACGATGCCATCATAGTCGGCTCCGGCATCGGCGGGCTGACCACTGCGGGCTGGCGGTTATGGTGCGCCTCGGGGTGATGGGTGCAGGCGATGCGTCAGAAGAGGGCAGTCGTTGCAACAGGCTCATATCCAAAATTGTTTCTACCGCTCTCCTTGACCTTGTAAAGTGCCCTGTGCAGGTTCCATTGCTTGGCCGGGTATTGGACAGGTTCGCTGAACGCAGTTTTTCCAAGGCCTTCAATTCCCTGCTCAAGGCTGTTGAGCGACTGTAGGCAGAAGGTGCCTTTTCTGAGGATCGTAACTATGTCTCTTTTTCTGGCCGACAACGGCGAGAGTGATCTGTTCATTTCACGAACCGATCCAGAGAACCCATTTGGAACCCACGTAGCCTTCAGCTTTGAGCTGGAGGGCAAGGTCTGGCCCACCGTGGAACACTACTTCCAGGGCATGAAATTCACCGATGAAACCCGGCAGGAACAGGTACGAACGGCGGCCACACCCGCGCAGGCGAGAAAGCTGGGCCGCAAGCGTCACAAGAGCCTGCGGCGGGACTGGAAGCAGGTGCGTGAAACCGTCATGACGCGGGGCGTGTATGTAAGTTGTCGCACCCACCCAGGGCTGGCGGAAGAACTGCTTAACACCGGCGACCAGAAGATCGTAGAAAACAGCAATTTCGATTACTTCTGGGGTTGTGGCCGTGATCGTCGGGGCGATAACTGCTACGGCAAAGTGCTGATGAACGTCCGGGCCAAGCTGCAGGAAGAGCAGGCAGAGCGAGCTTGAACACTAACAAGTGCGTGCTTCCCGATTTTGAGCATCTCCGGTGAACACAAACCGAACCGTTGTAAATGCCGATCGGCTGCGTGCCTGGCTCCCGCCAATGGTGGCAGTGCTGCTGCTTGCCGTTACCGTCTGGATACTCCATCGCGAACTACAAGCGATCCATTACGGAGAGGTCCGTGCAGCGCTCAGCGCTTTGCCGACCGAGCATATCCTGCTGGCGCTGCTTTTCACCGCAGCCAACTACCTTGTTCTGAGTTGTTATGATCAGCTCGCTTTCCACTACATTGGCAGGCGCATTGCGCGATGGCGCATCGCACTGACGGCATTTATCAGCTACGCGGTGAGTAACAGTGTAGGTTTCGCGCTGCTATCTGGCACCGCTGTACGTCATCGTTTGTATTCGCGTTGGGGTGTGGCAACCGCAGATTTATGGCGGATTGTGGCGGTGAACTCTACCACCTACTGGCTCGGCCTGCTGGCTCTGGTCGGGTGGAGTCTCGCATTTCACCCCCATACCTACCTTGAAGGCGGGCTGGCGCAGGGAAGCGTAAAGTGGCTTGGTGTCGCCTGCATGGTCGCTGTTATCAGTTATATGATCCTGTCGGTAGCGCGCAAGACACCGCTGCGCCTGCGTGGTTTCGAGATGAAGGTGCCATCGCTGTCGATCGCACTCGGACAGATGCTGGTATCGATGGCAGACTGGGCCTTGGCCGCCGCTGTGCTCTGGACGCTGCTTCCAGCAGGTGGGCCTTCCTATGGGGTGATGCTTGGAGCATTCCTTGTGGCGCAGGTACTGGGGCTGATCAGCCATGTGCCGGGCGGGCTTGGCGTGTTCGAAGGCGTCATAGTGTTGCTGCTGGGGCCATACTTCCCGGCCGACAGGATCATCGCCGCATTGCTGCTTTATCGCCTCATTTATTACGTCATGCCGCTTGTGCTGGCACTCATTTTGTTGCTCGGCGATGAACTGCGTCTGCGGCATGCGCGAGTGCAGTCTCTTGGTCGATCGCTGGGAGACTATTCGGTGCAGTTCGCACCGAGGATATTGGCATTATTCACCTTTATGGCCGGCCTCCTGCTTCTGGTGTCTGGTGCAACGCCGGCGGAGCACGAGCGGTTGTCCTGGCTGTCTGGCATGCTGCCGATCGGTTTGTTCGAGGCTTCACATTTCCTTGGCAGTTTGGTGGGGGTCGCGCTGCTATTGCTGGCGCAGGCCGTTTCACGCCGCCTACATCTGGCCTTCTACCTGGTGCTTGCTGCGCTGGTGGCAGGCATCCTGACTGCGCTGCTGAAAGCTGCCGACTGGGAGGAAGCCGCACTCCTGGTATTGTTGATGCTGGTTTTCATACCGAGTCGCAGTTTCTTCGATCGCCGCGCGGCGTTGTTTGACACACGGTTCTCCCCTGGCTGGGTCATCGCTATCGTGGCGGCGCTGGGCGCTTCGGTGTGGTTGGGCATGTTCGCTTTCCGGCATGTCGAGTACTCGAACGATCTTTGGTGGCAGGTGGCGTTGCAGCAGGATGCGCCACGTTTCCTGCGTGCCAGCCTGGGGGCTGCTGTAACGCTGCTGGTATTCGGAATCTGGCACCTGTTGCGCCCTTTACCGCACACCGCCGAGCTGCCCTCGACCGAAGAACTTGCGGAAGCCGATCGAATCATCCATGCACAGGCGGAAACTCTGCCATTCCTTCTCTGGCTGCGCGACAAGGCGCTGTTGTTCAATGATGAACACACGGCGTTCGTGATGTACGGCATTCGCGGTCGCACCTGGATAGCATTGGGCGATCCGGTTGGCCCTGCAGCGGCTGCTTCCGGCCTGATCAGGGCTTTTATCGAACGTGCCGACGACTTCGGTGGCGTGCCGGTCTTCTATCAGGTTCATCCGACGCAGCTGCATCACTATGCTGAGCTGGGCATGGCGTTCGCAAAGTTGGGCGAGGAGGCGCATTTACCCCTCGAGGACTTTTCACTCGAGGGTAGTCGCTATAAGGAACTTCGATCGGCCACGAATCGTCTTCGTCGGGAGCACGTCGGCTTTCGAATCGTCGAACCGGAGGCTGTTGAGACCATCCTCCCGCAACTCAAGTCCGTTTCCGACGACTGGCTAACCAGCAAGTCGGTTAATGAGAAGGGTTTTTCGCTGGGTTTCTTCGACCGCGACTATCTGTCTCGCCAGCCGGTAGCAGTACTGGAGCAAGAAGGCCGTATCCTGGCGTTTGCCAGCCTGCAGTGTGGCCCAACCGGCGAGCAGCTGTCGATTGACCTGATGCGTTTCGCGACGGATTCGCCAAATGGCGCCATGGATGGCTTGTT
>JBDNIR010000288.1:0-7507 GCA_041688195.1 Marinobacter sp. | reverse complement strand
TCCAGGCGCTGAGCGATCAGATCCACTTTGTCGGCCATGGAGATCGGCACATGGGCGGTCATTACGCGAGTATCGGTCTTGGGCATAGGGATACCTTCCAAAGCTGTGATTCATTGTGATTCAGTATAAATCATCTTGGATTATGCTGTCTCCCTTGGGCCGGGGAAGGGCTTGGCCGGTCCAGTTCATGATCTCGGCGGTGAGGAAGCCATTGGGGCTGCCGCCGACGAGGAATAGGCGGATGCTGCGGCCTTGGTTCATGCTGTAGCTCCTTGGCTTTCTAGTTTTTCAAAGAGCGTCTCTGCATTTTTGGAAGAGGGTTTCCAATTACGAACATCGATTTTTCCGGTTACAGCGGCTGAGATCATTGCTGAACGGCGCTCTTTGAGAAGATCAATCGCGGTGATTGCGGTTTCAAGCAAGCGCTCTAATTGATAGCACCTATTCTTGATATACCGGCTTATTTCCTGCTGCTCTTCAACCGCTGGCAGGGTAATTTTGAGCCCTTTTATTGCAGCCTGAGATACATTATTCGCTAATCCTTCAGCTCCATTAATTGACTGTACAATTTGGCAGCGTAAAGGGATCGAGCCGAGCATCATAGAAACGAACTCAGGTATCGCACGATCATTCAAATTTAACCTAAATAATTTATCAGATGCCATGGCAACAGCCTGTGTACGGCTGTACGTCGGGATCTTCCAGGAAGTCCTCCAGGCTCGCCACACTATTGAGCACATAGTTCAGGGCTTTGGTAAGTGGGAAACAGGCCACCGTGTTCCAGCTGATCCCGACACTACTGAAAAAAGTGACTGACAACCGGTTGTGAGTATTCCAACCGGCACTGGCGCTTCTTCTCGCCAGTCAGCCCTAGTGTTTTGATGACATCTTCGGTTTCGTACAGCCTCGCGTTCTGATGCATGGCCTCGATGGCCAACTCCGGATGGTCGCTCTGGGCATCGACGAAGTAACGGCGACTGTGTACCCAACATTGGGTGTGAGTACTGTCCTGTCGCTGCAGGGCATATCGAGCAATGGATCTCGTTTGTCTCCTCTCACTATCAGAGCCCCAGGTAGGCCTTCTTAATCATCTCATTGTCCCGCAGTGCGTAAGACGGTCCATCCAGAACCTGATAACCATTTTCAAGTACGTAGGCGCGATCGCTAACCTGTAACACCTGCTTGACGTTCTGTTCGACCAACAAAATGGGTATGCCGGTATCCGCTACTCGTCGTATCGCCGCCATCACATCCTTGACCAATAATGGCGACAGTCCGAGGCTTGGTTCATCCATTACTAGCATCTTGGGGCCAAGCATCAATGCGCGGGCAATCGCTACCATCTGCTGTTGCCCCCCTGAAAGTTGCACCGCTTTTTCACGCGCGTACTTCCTGAGATCTGGAAACAGCGTATGAACTTTCTCTAGATTTTCGTCCCGATGCTCACGTGCAGAGGGCAGCGAGGCCCCTAGCAACAGGTTTTCGTGCACCGTCATGTTGCCAAACAGTTGGCGACCCATAGGCACATGAGCGAGCCCCAGCCGGGCCATCTCGTGCGGCTTGCGCCCAGAGACTTCTTGTCCATCGAAGTGAATGGTTCCCTTCCAGGGTTTGATCATCCCTGAGATGGCTCGAAGTATGGTGGATTTGCCACTGCCATTACCGCCGATCAATCCCACCAGTTCGCCACTGTTGACGGTCAATGAGGTGTCGAAGACTACCTTTAATGAACCGTAACCAAGATCCACGTTCTGGACACTCAGCACATTAGCCGCTTGGTCTGTCATCAGTCTTCCCCCAGATAGACGGCAATGACGCGTGGATCTTGGATCACATCGCGTGGTAAGCCTTCGGTAATCACACTGCCGTTTGCCATAACGATCACATGATCCGATAACTCGATGATGGCTTCCATAATGTGCTCCACCATCACGATGGTTAGATTCTGATCAGCCAATCGACGCACAAAGCCGATCATTTCCTTCAGAGCCGGTGGATTGAGGCCGGCCATCACCTCATCAAGAAACAGGACGCTAGGCTGGACGGCCAGAGCCTTGGCCAGCTCCAGCCGTCGCCGTCTGGCCAGATTCAGATCCAATGCCGGTTGATCGTGACGGTCGGCGAGCCCCACCTTCTCCAGAACTTCCATGGCCAATCGTTCGGCGTGCTTGCGCTTAGGCTCTTTGAGGAAGGCCGCCACCAGCACGTTCTCGAGCAGTGTCAGCTCTTCAAAAGGCCGTTCCGTCTGAAACGTACGCCCCATACCGGCACGCGTGCGCATATAAGGGGGCAGGTGAGTGATCTCCTCCCCGTGCAAGTGAATGCGACCCCCCTGGGGTGTGACGAAGCCCGTGAGGGCATTGAATAGAGTGGTTTTGCCGGCCCCGTTCGGCCCGATCAGTCCGAGGATCTTGCCTTGCTCGACATCCAGGGAGACATTGTCCACCGCCACTACGCCACCGAACGTAACGGTGATGCCATCAGCCTTGAGCGCGCTTGGCATAAGCCCTCCTGAGCAGATAACGCGCCGGCTCGCCGACAATTCCACGAGGCAAAAACATGACCACAACCATAATCAACAATCCGTAAATCAGCATGTTGGCCTCAGCGAACATCGTGCGGAATATCTCTCCCGAGCCCACGATCAGCAGCGCCCCTACGCAGGGACCCCAGATAGTTCCCCGCCCACCGATGATGGCCGTTAAGGCTATCTGAACCGACAGCAGGAGGTAGAAGATGGTGTGTGGTTCAATGAAGGAGAGGAAGATCGCATAGATACCCCCGCCAAGTGCCGTCAATGCGCCCGAGATCATGAACGCTTTCAGTTTCACGGTGGTGGGGTTGATACCCGACGCCATAGCCGAATCCTCATCTTCTCGCACCGCGCGTAGCTGGTAGCCAAACTTGCTGCGCGATATAAGCATCACTATCAGCACCGTGAACGCCGCAAAAGCCAGCGCCAGATAGTAGTTGACCTGACGTGAGAACAGATCCAACCCGAAGGGCTCCGGCAGCGTCATGATGAAGACCCCGGTGGCGCCGCCGGTCAACCAGCCTTCATTGATAGCGATCAGCCGTAAGATCTCAGCGATGGCGATGGTGGATAGTGTGAAATAGGGCCCTTTGAGTTTGAAGGTCAGGCTACCCCACAAGTAGGCCAACATGGCTGCAGCGACCAGTGCCATCAGGATCGACCACCAGGGAGCAATATCGTGGTGTGCGGTCCCAACCGCAACGAAATAGGCGCCGAGTCCCACGAAGCTGGCATGCCCAAGGCTCACCTGCCCGGCCCATCCACCCAGGATGTCCCAGGCGGTGGCCCAGCCTGCGTACAACAACAAGGTAATGGCCACTGACAGATAGCCAGGAAACATCTGAGGATAGACAATTCCCAGCAGGACCAATCCGACAAGGATGATGTAATGCTTTTTCATACGCGTTTCACCGTTTTACCGAACAGGCCCTCAGGACGCAGCAGCAATACCAGCAGAAATACCAGCAGACCGTAGGCGTTTCGGTAGTCCGATGTGAGGTAGGACGCACCCATTACTTCCACCACACCCAACAATAGTCCTCCGGCGATGGCGGCCCCGATGTTGCCCAGCCCCCCTAGCACGGTGACCACGAAAGCCTTGAGCGTGAAGATGGCTCCCGAAAAGGTCGGGGTGGCAAACAGCAGCGGGATCAGCACGACGCCTGCCGTGACCGCCAGGGCCATGCCAATACCGAATACCACGGCTTCGATCCTGCGAGTGTTGGTGCCGACGAGCTCGGCCCCCAGGCGATTGTCAGCGGTAGCGCGAATGGCCCGGCCCAGCTCGGTATGGTTGAGGACCGCATAGAGCCCGGCAATCACAACCATCGTCGCCAAACCAGCTAGCAGCAGGATCAGTGAGAATCTGACTTCTCCCAAGGAGACCGTGCTAGAGGCATACGACACATTGACGGATTTGGGCTCGGCGCCAAACGTCAGCAGCAGGATATTGCCGATAACCAGGGACAGTCCCAGGGTGACAAGCAGCGAACTTTCTGGTGGTGCTTCCACCAACCGGGAAAGCACCACCCGCTGTAGAATCGCACCGGTCAGAAACCCTAAAGGCATGGCAACAAGCAGAGACAGATAGGGGTCCCAGCCAAACAAGGTGTTGAGAAGCACGGCGCAATACATGCCCAGAATGACGAAGTCCCCGTGGGCGAAGTTGATGGTTTTCATCACTCCGAATACCAACGTCAAACCTACTCCTATCAGCGCGTAGACACCTCCTATCAGCACCCCGTTGGACAGGTTCTGCATGAAGGATACATAGTCAAACATCGCGATCTCTCTGATTGGGCCATGCAGGTGGCTTGATCAACGCTCTTCCCACGCTGGCGTCGGGTAACGAACGTCCTCGGCCGCCAGGTCGGTCGGGAACACAGTGACGTGCTCACCATCCTGGATCTGCAGTACGAGACTGCGTATAGGATTCTGCCCCTGGAAGCCATCGAAGTTTTCAAAGGCGACATGGGTGACCGGCGTATCCAGATCGGTCTCGGCTAGGGCATCTCTCACGTCACTGCGCTCAAGGGATTCGGCACGTTCAAGCGCATCGGCAGCCACACGGAGTGCCAGATAGCCTTCCGCTTCGTAGAAGGTGGGTTCTTCACCCGTCTTGGCCTTTAGACGCTCGTAGAGATCTTCTACGCCTTTGTACTGCACGTCTTTGCTCCAGCTCACAACAGTTACCACATATTCGGCAAGGTCACCCACCTGATCGATAAAACTGGGCAGGGCGGCACCGGTGTCGATGGCTACGGCCTTGGGATTGAGGTTCACCTCACGCATCTGACGCGCAATAGCTACCCCATCTTCCGCGTAGGCAACCACATAGAGTAAGTCAGGTTCTTCGGAACGGAAGCGGTTGAGTATGGGGCGAAAGTCGGATGTGCCTTGATCGTAGGACTGGTCACCCACAATCTTATATCCACGCTCTTTCGCTAACCGAGCGCCCTCCTCGGCCAGAGACGCCGGCCAGGCTCCATTGCCATACAGCATGGCGACGGTATTCAGGCTATCGTCGCCTTCACGCAGGAAGTCGAAATAGTCGAAATAGCTCTTGGCCACAATCGAGGAGTTGTGTTTAGCACGGAACACCCAGGGTGAGCCTGGTTTGGTAATACTGTTGTCTGCACTGCCAAGCACGATGAGCGGAATCTCCTGGCGAGTCATCAGCTGTGCCATTGGGCCGGTAATACTCGATGCATAGGAGCCCATGATGAGAGGGACGTCCTGACGGTTAAGTGACTCAATCGCTGCCAGCGCACTGGTGGCTTCCGAACGGTCATCCTGCACGGACAGCGCCAGGGGCTCGCCCCTTACACCTCCGCCTGCGTTGATTTCCTCCAATGCCACTTCCATCCCGGCCTGATAGCGTTCACCGAAGGCGGCGAAAGGGCCTGACAGGCTGTTGATGACGCCAACTTCGATATCGGCCAGTACGACGGGTGCCGCCAGTAGCCAGGGTGCCACTAAAGCGGTAGCGATCAATTTCTTCATTGTTTTGTCTCCCGTTAAGATCTATAAAAATACTTTAAACCGATTTTTATATCTTTTCGATTATTTGCAACCAATTATGTATAGCCCAAGGTTGCAAGTTTCTGCAAGCCAACCCCAATAAATGGAACGGCCCTCATTCAAACAGCTTTTCCTGGCCGTCCCTCAACCACTGAGCAAGGAGTATTCATGACTATCCCCAAGGACCCAGTGGCGTCACTGGGACTCGCCAGATTCGCTGACGCGCTTCGCCGGGGTGAGACCACCTCGGAACAAGCTGTGCGTGCTTACCTGTCGCGCATTGAGGCATTGGATCCGTTGCTAAGCGCCTATGAAACAGTAGATTCCAGCCGTGCTCTGGCCACGGCACGCGCCATGGATACACTGCTGGCCAGTGGGGTCGATCTGGGGCCGCTGATGGGGCTGCCGGTATCGGTCAAGGACCTGTTCGTTATCGATGGAATACCCACACATGCTGGATCCAATCTACCCCTTCAGGACAAGTTGGGCACTCAAGAAGGGACCTTCATTCGTGCGTTGAAGTCATCGGGTTGCGTTATTCTCGGTACCACGCGGATGGTAGAATTTGCGCTCGGAATAACGGGGCACTCGGTATCGCGAGGTACACCCTGGAATCCAATGGATGACCAACATCATCGGCTACCCGGGGGTTCCAGCTCTGGCGCAGGGGTCGCACTCGCTTCCGGATTGTGCGGCCTGTCCATCGGCACTGATACGGGGGGATCTGTCAGGGTGCCCGCAGCGATGTGCGGCCTGTTCGGCTTAAAAACCACCGTAGGGCTATGGCCCACTGACGGCGCCTTTCCCCTAGAACCCAATACCGACTCTATCGGCTTGCTCACCCGGACGGCACAGGACGCCGCCATTGCCTTCGAGGCGCTGAACGCCCGAATCAATCCGTCATCTCAAACGTGTCAGGCTCAGATATCATCTAGCCAACTGACGTTGGGCGTGCCAGATAACTATTTTCTCGACGGGGTCGAACCGGAGATGAAAAACGCGTTCGAGTATGCCTTGTCAGTGTTCGAAGCGAGTGGTGCTAGGCAGGCTTCCGTTCATGTGCCGGATATAGATGGACGCGAGCGATACTTCCCCGTCGCCATGCCAGCACATTTACTGGCATGGTTGGGCGAGGAGTTATTTCTGGACCACCAAGAGCTCATAGACCCCATTATTCGTGCACGTATTGAAAAGGGTATTGGTATCAAGGCCCATCATTACTTAGCACTGGCGGAAGACCGACGCCGCCACATTGAGGCAGCCAAACCTTTGTTTGATCAAGTCGATGTGATTGTTAGCCCCACCACCCAAGCGCCACCGCTTAAGCTAAAGGAGCTTGAGGACCCCGTTATGGCGATGCAGGCTGCACTGGGCATGACTCGGAATACCCAGCCCGCCAATTATTTCGATTGGTGCGCCGTCACCCTACCAATGGGCTCTGATTCGGCAGGCATGCCACTTGGTTTGCAATTAAATGGCCCTGGCAATAAAGATGCGAGACTGTTAGCTATTGCCGTCGCTCTGGAGGCTCTTCTGTATCCAGCAACACAACCCAGGCCCTTTCGCGGCCATGCGCTTCGTTGAGCAAGTGTGATGCTGGCCGGT
This sequence comes from Marinobacter sp., assembly GCA_041688195.1. Taxonomy (GTDB): domain Bacteria; phylum Pseudomonadota; class Gammaproteobacteria; order Pseudomonadales; family Oleiphilaceae; genus Marinobacter. The sequence goes on along the minus strand of JBDNIR010000288.1, from coordinate 348 downwards.
GATGGAAGTCAGACATGGAGGTTATTACGTCCCCCGGCCCTGGCTCCGTCCGCGTTGTACCCGGCGATCCAGTCGTTCCTGCAAATCCTCGGTCCCGGTCTGCGCGATCTAACGTCAGCCGGGCGCGCGAGTCGGTCAATGCTCAGACGGTCGGTCAGTTTGCGGGTAGGCCTTGTTCAGAAATACGTGGTGAGTGGTCATGGCCTTAGATCCTTTTTCTATTGGTGTGGGAACAGAAATAGAGGCCGGGGTATGCGTCTGTCGACGAGACAGTTGCCGATTGACAAATCCGACATAGGGTAGAAACGGAGGGCGAGTGCATTGGCCCATCATGTCGTTTTGTGACCC
>JBDNIR010000287.1:0-1921 GCA_041688195.1 Marinobacter sp. | reverse complement strand
GGACCCATCGGTTCTGGATATATGGTCAGTTGATTACTTTCGACAACTGAGCGAGCACATTCGTTTTACCTGAGCAATCTGCCAGACAGGACGCTGGCTTCAAACAACACGGAGGGTTGCATATGATCGACATCAAACACCCTCGAACATTCAGCACATTCCTCCGTGCCTGGGGGATCGCGACTGAAGTCGCTCCTACAAAAGAGAAATCAGGAGCGGCGCCTGACAAACAACCCCTTGTAGGAGCGACTCCAGTCGCGAAAAACATCCTTGCCCAAGCGAGTTAGCCACGACTAGAATTTCAAGAGCCTTATCATCGATTATCCACGGCAAGTCATTGAGCTTTTCAGCCCTGAAGAAGCAGGGTACATTGGCCCGAAAGCACGGGTTGTTACATTACGCCATACCCGCAGGAGAGCAACACCATGGCCACTTTGAGTGAGCGGTTACGAGCGGAAGGCATGCAAAAGGGCATGCAACAAGGCGTAGAACAAGGTATGCAGCAAGGTGAGGCCGCCGCTTTGAAAAAGCTGATCAGCCTGAAATTCGGTGAGCTTCCCCGCTGGGCCGAAGCGCAAATTCAATCTGCCGGTGTTCCAGAGCTGGAGGTCTGGCTGGAAGCTATATTGACCTCGGATACGTTGGAGTCATTGCTGAGTCGGCATTAACGTAAGGGCTTAGCCCCGCTTGTCAGGAACACGGTATCGAATGGCAACCTGGAAGATCTGGTTTGGTGTAACGGGCAATCGTCGCTTCGATTAGCTTGGAAGTTTACACTGGTCTTGAGTTGTAATGGGTAATAGACCAAAAGGTAAAACTGATTCAGGAGTATTAGTCGTGCAGCTGGATGAACTGATCACGAAAGTCGGCCGACTCTCGCCTTCCCGGCAGCAAGAGGTTCTGGATTTTGTTGCTTTTCTTGAACAGCGTTATGACGGTGTCCGGCAAGGGCGCGGGTGATCGGGTGCCTGGCAAGGACTAAAGATTCTTTAGCCACTAAATCCACGAAATCACACGAAAAAATAGAAGCAAGCAGTGAGTAGGTATTTTATTCCAATCGTCTTTAATCTTTACCTTTCGTGTTCTTTCGTGGTTTTCGTGGCAGCAAATGACAAAAAGGAACAATCAATAACTCCAGTGAACGGATTTTTTAGCCACTAAATCCACGAAAGAACACGAAAAAAAAGAATAAAAATCTCTGGTTTTTCCTTTCGTGTTCTTTCGTGGATTTCGTGGCAAAAAGTCATTAAAAATAAGGATGTATCATGCTCAAGGAAAAAGAGCTTTGCTATCGTATCACCGGCTGTGTGTACGAGGTGTATCGGCACTTGGGGGCTGGTTTTCTGGAGTCGGTTTATCAGAAGGCCCTGGTTCAGGAGTTGCAACTTGCCGGATTGGCTGTGACGTGCGAAGTGCCGGTGGTTGTTCACTACAAAGGCCAACCTATCGCCGAACACCGGCTTGATCTTTTGGTGGAGAACTCAGTAATTATAGAGCTTAAAGCCCAGAAACAGATGCCACTATCGGCCGAGCCGCAGCTGATCAACTATCTCAAGGCTACCGGGAAGGAGCTTGGGTTGTTGGTTAATTTTTCGTTTCCGAAGGCGGTTGTGAAACGGGCCTGGGGGGGGTCGCGACTGAAGTCGCTTCTACAAAAGAGGAATCGGGGGCAGCGCCAAAAGAGGAATCAGAAGCAGCTGCCAAACCCCCTGTAGGAGCGACTTCAGTCGCGAAAAACACCTCGCACATTCGGCGCATTGCTCGGCGCCTGGGGGGCTCTATCATTTTCTGTTTAGCGTGGGGGTTTGCCATTTTTTTGCTGTGGTGCTCTCTCTTTCGGCTTGACCCCGCTCAGTTGGTTCACTAAATTACTGTTTAAATACAGTAAATGGACGAAAGGTATGGACGGACCCAAGCGAGT
>JBDNIR010000286.1:0-2985 GCA_041688195.1 Marinobacter sp. | reverse complement strand
TCTTATATTGTTATAACTATGATTGGCTGTCTCGAGTTGGAGGCGGTCCTGCGCCCTATGAATAAGGTGTCTGTCTTGGCTGAAAATATTGTCTGGCACGATCACAAGATCACCCGTGCCGAGCGTTCCATTAACAAAAACCAGAGCCCGTGCCTGCTCTGGTTTACGGGGTTGAGTGGCTCTGGTAAATCCACCATCGCCAATGCCCTGGATCTGGCTCTGCATGGCCGCGGTTACCATACCTTTTTGCTCGATGGTGACAATGTTCGTCATGGCCTATGCAAGGATCTGGGTTTCTCAGACCAAGACCGCGTTGAAAACATCCGTCGTATTGGTGAAATCAGCAAGTTGTTTTCAGATGCCGGTTTGATTGTTCTCAGTGCGTTCATTTCTCCGTTCACGAGTGATCGTGAGCTTGTTCGTGGCCTGTTCGCGGAGGGTGAGTTTATTGAGGTGTTTATGGATACACCTTTGTCTACCTGTGAGGACCGGGATCCGAAAGGGCTATACCAGAAAGCCCGCTCCGGTGAGATCAAACACTTCACCGGGATCGACTCACCCTATGAGTCGCCTACCCATCCGGAAGTCCGCCTGGATACCTCTAACATGTCTGTGGATGTCTGTGTCGAGACTCTGATCGGATACCTGCTCGAGCGGGAACTGATCACCCGCAAGGACTGATTCCATGGAGTGGCAAGCCATTCTCACCCTGATGACGCTGGGCGCAGTGTTGTCAGCGCTCGCGCTTACCCGTGTGTCTGCTGATTTAGTTCTCATGGCAGCCCTGGCCTTTCTGTTGATTACCGGGATCCTCGGGCCGCTTGAAGCTTTGGCCGGTTTCGGCAACCCGGGGGTAATTACCATTGCGACACTCTACGTCGTTGCGGCTGGCTTGAAGGAAACCGGTGCGGTGCAATGGATTGCGCGCCGGTTGCTTGGGCATCCGAAAACCGAGAAAACGGCACAGTTCAGAATGATCGTTCCGACCGGAATTCTCAGCGGTTTTATGAACAACACCGCGGTGGTCGCCATGTTTATTCCTGCCATTCAGGATTGGGCTAACCGCTTGAATATACCCGCATCCAAGCTGTTATTGCCCCTGAGCTATGCCGCGATTCTCGGCGGCACCTGTACCCTCATAGGCACGAGTACGAACCTGGTCGTCGACGGTATGTTGCAGAGCAGGTTGGGGATTCACCTCGGTTTGTTCGAAATGGCTTGGGTGGGCCTGCCGCTATTGTTGGTTGGCGGAACGTTTCTGGTGCTGTTTGCCTCGAAACTGTTGCCTGATCGCGGTGGTGTAACTGAAGACCTGGACCAGGTGCGGGAGTATGGTGTCGAAGTCGAGCTGGTCAGTCCGGGGCCGCTCGTCGGGAAAACCATAGCGCAAGCGGGTCTCCGTGCCTTGAGCTACGGTTACCTGACCGAGATTGACCGGGGCGGCCGTCTGATCACAGCGGTGGAACCGGACCGAACTCTGCAGGCGGGGGATAAACTTTATTTTGTGGGTGCCCCGGAATGCGCCAGTGAATTGCGTCGGATTCAGGGGCTGAAGCCGGCCAACAGCAGTGTTCACAAGCTTGATTTAGCCAACCACCAGCGTTGCCTTGTGGAGGTGGTTCTGGGTCCTGAATTTCCGGCACTGAACAAGACTATTCGCGATAGCCGCTTCCGGACTCGGTTCAGCGCCGTTATTTTGTCATTGTCACGGGGAGGCAAGCGGGTCTCTGGCAAATTGGGTGATATTACCTTCCGGATGGGGGACACCCTGCTCCTGGAAGCGAGCCACCAGTTTGTGGAGCAGTACCGGTTCCGACGGGACTTCCTGCTGGTCAGTGCACTGAATGATTCCACACCGCCGGATTTTCACAAAGCGCCCCGGGCACTTGGAATACTGGGGGTGATGGTGCTGGCCAGTGCTTCCGGATTGTTGCAGATTATGGAGGCTGCGTTTCTGGCTGCCGGTGCGATGATTGTTTCTGGTTGCATTACTGCCAGCCGGGCTCGGCGCAGTGTGGATTTGCCGGTTTTGGTGGTGATTGCCCGCCTCCTTCGCCCTGGGCAATGCCATGACGGAGACCGGCGGGGCTGTGTGGGTGGCAAACGGGCTGCTGGGGCTGTTTGGCCCTCTGACACCCTGGCTCGCGCTGGCCCTGGTTTATATTCTCACGGCAGCTTTTACCGAAGCTATCACCAATAACGCCGCCGCCGTGCTGATGTTCCCCATTGCACTGGCGGTATCGGAGCAGTTGGGGGTCAGTTTCCTGCCTTTCGCGGTAGCCGTGATGTTCGCGGCGTCGGCGTCGTTCATTACCCCGTTGGGATACCAGACCAACCTGATGGTGTACGGCCCAGGCCGATACCATTTCATGGATTACGTGCGTTTGGGGTTCCCGTTGAGCCTGTTGGTGGGTTCGACCGCGATCGGGTTGATCCCGTTTGTTTGGGAGTTTTGACCCGACAACCAAAGCTGCATCATTCACCCACGGCCAGCACCGCATTTATGGTGGTTATAGTAACCACTAAAGGCAAAAGGATTTGCATGAAAAGCTCCGATGTAAATCTTATCCAAAATCCGATATTCCTAAGAGCACGTTACGGAGTATCTACAAAAGAGGAATCAGGGGCAGCGCCTGACAAACAACCCCCTGTAGGAGCGACTTCAGTCGCGAATCTGCGCAGGCGTCTGGAATGATCGCGGTTAAAACCGCTCCTACAAAAGAGGAATCAGGAGTGGGCCAAAGGATGAATCAGGAGCAGCTGACAAACCCCCTGTAGGAGCGACTTCAGTCGCGAAAAACACCCTCGCAAATTCTGTAAATTCCTCGGCGCCTGGGGGGCTCCATCATTTTCTGTTTAGCGTGGGGGTTTGCCATTTTTTTGCTGTGGTGCTCTCTCTTTCGGCTTGACCCCGCTCAGTTGGTTCACTAAATTACTGTTTAAATACAGTAAATGGACGAAAGGTATGGACGGACCCAAGCGAGT
>JBDNIR010000285.1:0-2798 GCA_041688195.1 Marinobacter sp. | reverse complement strand
GAGGAGAATAGCAGCAACGCCGCACTGCGCCCTTACCTGGAGGCGCTTGCTGCATCTCTGGAGCGCCTGTCGGATGTGACTGAGCATGTGATTAATCAGGCTGAAAACAATCCCAACGCGGTGGGTGCGGCTTCAGTTGATTACCTTGACCTGTTCGGTCTGACGGCGCTGGGCTATATGTGGGCGAAAATCGTAAAGGCCGCATTGCCCAGAGCTGAAGGTGATACCTCCGGTTTTTACACCGGCAAGCTCAAGTCGGCAAGGTTCTATTATGATCGTCTGCTGCCCAAGACGGTTGCACTGGCCGAAGGGCTTCGCAGTGGCAGTGATTCGATGATGGCGTTGACTGCCGAGGAGTTCTAGAGCGACGATCTTCAACACATTCGCGGTTGAAACCGCTCCTACAAGAGAAACGCCATCGCGGTTGAAACCGCTCCTGTTAAGGCATCTCGGACTCCGGGGTGCTTGATATCTTCGCGGTTGAAACCGCTCCTACATTGCATTGCTGTGGTGTGGTGTGTTTGTAGGAGCGACTTCAGTCGCGATTAATTTGGCCCGCTATTTCAGTCTTTTCTTCAGGCGCTCGTAGCTTTGTTTAAGTTCATCGCCCATGTCACGAGCAGTGGTGCGCGCTTCGTTTGAGGCATCTTCCACGTCGTGGAGCACGTCATCCAGCTTATGCCTGAAGCGCTCCCAATAAACTTCCAGGTCGTCCCACTCGTCCTTGATGTCCTCTTTGGCGAGGTGCAGTTGGACCCGAATTTCATCGCGATGCTGACGAATGGTTTCGGACAATTTATTCAGATCGTCTTTGATACCCATGCTACACGTCTCCTTTTTGACGCAACTTTTAAAAGTCCAGTTACTCCCTGAAGGCTGTAATAGTGTTGCCTTCGTTAACAATGCGACTGAAACCTGGAAGCTGTCAAGGGCTAAAGCGGGGCTGGCAGAGACGGGCTCCAGGTCAGGCGAGAGCGGTTGCCATTGAGCGCAGGTAATGCCAGGGCCCCAGATCACTGAAGCCTTTTGAAGCACGGTCTATGTCGCTACAACAGAGGACGGCATGACGAAGTTGATCCGCTGACAGCCGTCGTCCTGCACGCTCCAACGCCTTCATGCGCTGTGGCTGACGAATGCCACGGGCCTTGAGAAAGCTGGCGGGAGCTTCCCGGTGAGCCATGGCTTGCTGAAGTTCGATAACCAGATGAATGTCCCGGCTCAGGACTGCAAGTAAGCCGAGGGGACTGTCACCCTCCTGCTCAAGCGCCCCGATAATTTTCTGGGCGTTGGCAACGTTACCCAGCAACAGCTCGGTGACCAATTCAAAGAGATTAAACCGGGCACTGTTTTGCACCGCTTGTTCGACGACTTCTTCATCGATGGTTTTGCTTTTGCTGAACAGTGCGAGCCGGTCCATCTCCTGGCTGGCAGCAAGAAGATTGCCTTCGAGCCGCTGCACCAGCATATCCAGTGCCCCCCGGGTAAGGGTAAGGCCCTGGGCTTTAGCCCTTTGTTGCAACCAGCCTGGAAACTTGTCCGGATCAATGGGCCATACGGTGACATGCACGCCTTCATTCTGGAGCGTTTTATACCATTTACGGCGGAGTTCGGCCGGATCGAGTTTTACGCTTATTAACAGCAGTACAATATCGTCAGGTGGTGATGCCAGAAACTGCTCGATGACATCACGGCCGTCACCTAGCTTGCCCGTAGGGAGATGAATTTCGATGCGTCGCTTCTCGGCAAATAGAGACAGCGCCCCGAATTCTTCCGCGACGGAGCGCCAGTCGAGTTGCTTGTCAGCATGGAACGTAACCCGGTCTTTGTAACCTGCGGCGCGGGCCGCCTTTCTTATATCATCACAGGCCTCCTGCACCAGCAACGGCTCGTCCCCGGACACCAGGTACACCGGCGCCAGCTTTTTGCTGAGCAGTTGGCTTAACTGGGCCGGAGTGGCTTTCATTGCGATGGTTCTTCCGCGCGGTGGCTCTCGGCTTCGGCGGCTTCCCGCAATACATTGATGCGCGCCTCGGTGAGCGGGACAAGGCGGAAGATGATCTGCTGGGCCAGGCGCTGATAAAGAGTTTCCTGCACTTCCCGCTCTTCTCTTTGTTTGGCCAGAACATTGGTTTCGTCGAAACGGTAGGTTTCACTGCTGCGGACGTCCACCTCCGCCACGAGGGGAATCCGGTCCGAGGTGATGACCTCCATCATGACCGATTGCCGCAGATCATATTCAGCGGCCGCAGCTTGCAAGGTGATCGCGCTTGCCCGCCGTTGCTGGTCGAAGTCATTCAGCCGTAACAGATACGCCGCTTCTTCGCTGCTAACCAGAGTGATGTCCCCCAGCTCAAGCTGATCCTTCACTGCGTTGCAGAGCTCCTCCGGGATAGTGTCTGCGCATACTACGGCAAGCGGCTGCAGAGCATCGGAAACCGGTGGCGCACCCCGGAGCTGAAAGCCGCACCCACTTAGATGCAGCGCCAGCAACGCAACGGCAGTGGTCTTGCGATGAAACTTGGCGGGCCGGGTCCGGGTAAGCGTCATATCAGTTAGCCACCACATTGACGAGTTTGCCGGGCACCACGATCACCTTGCGGACGGTTTTGCCATCCACAAAGCGGATAACGTTTTCGTCTTCCAGAGCGAGGGTTTCCAGGCCAGCTTTGTCAATGTCTGCTGGCACATCGGCTTTGGAACGCACTTTACCATTCACCTGCAACACCACCTGAATGCTGGTTTTCACCATGGCTCTCTGGTCTGCAACAGGCCATTTTGCTTCTATGACCGCTGTCTCG
>JBDNIR010000039.1:0-5482 GCA_041688195.1 Marinobacter sp. | reverse complement strand
CTGCAGGTAGAACTGCACGCCCGTAACCTCAACCCGCAATGGCTGCGGCCGTTGATGGAGCATGGTTATGCTGGCGCCCGCACCATGGGCAGTGATTTCCTCGACAACCTCTGGGGCTGGCAGATCACCAGCCCCCAGGTAGTGCATTCGCAGGCCTGGGATGACGTCAACGACGTCTACTTCAAGGACCGCTATGGCCTGGGCCTGGATGACTTTCTGGCCGAGGGCCACAATGTCCATGTTAAAACCCACATGCAGGCCATCGCGTTGCTGGCTGCCAAACGAGGGTTCTGGGAGGTCGACGTCTTTACCCTCCGGACCCTTGCCCGTGACTTTGCCGGTAATATCATTGAGCATGGCTTGCCAGGCAGCGGCCATACCCGGCCCGATCACCCCCTCATGGGTTGGGTTGCTGAGCAACTGGAACCTATCCAGCGAGAAGCGTTTGAGTCCGCCCGGAAGGGAGGCAGTCCCGGCTACCAAGATAGGCCAGCAGCCAATGACGAATGTGAATCCAAGGGAAGTCTGATGCCCTCATGCTGAACACGGCTCGCTCTATCAAAGCAGTTATCCTGGCCGCCCTGTTATTCTGGCACCTGCCTGCCTGGGCAAACGCCGTCTGTGCCGTTGACGCCACCGGCGAAGAAATTTGCCTGGAAAAGCCAGCCAGCCGCATTGCTGCACTCTCCCCCGGCGCGACTGAACTGATCTGGGCAGCCGGTGCGGGGGATCAGGTGGTGGCGGTGGTTTCGTATAGCGATTATCCGCCCGCCGCCCGGGAGGTTGTCTCCGTTGGCAGCCATACTCGCGTGGATATGGAACGCCTGGTCGCCTTGAAGCTGGACCTGGTCATTGGCTGGGTTACCGGCAACCCATCGGAGCAGATTGAAACCCTGAAAACCCTTGGCATGCCGGTGTTTTCCATTGAGCCGAGAACCTTCGAGGCGGTGTCCACCACTATCGAAAGACTTGCCACCCTGGCCGGCACCGAGGACGTGGGCTTTGCCGTTGCTGATCATTTCCGCAAGGGAATCGCTGATCTGAAGCAGCAATACCAGGATGCCGAGCCGGTACCGGTGTTTTATCAGGTCTGGGATCAACCTCTGATGACCGTCAATAATGAACACCTGATCGGCAAAGTCATTACCCTCTGCGGCGGCGTCAACGTGTTCGGCGATCTCGAACGCCTGGTTCCCCGCATCAGCGCAGAGGCAGTGATCGCGGCTAACCCGGAGGCCATACTCGCCGGTGGCATGGGCGAGGAGAATCGCCACTGGCTGACCCGCTGGAAGGCCTTTCCCGGTATTGATGCCACCCGTCGCGACAATCTTTATTTCATCCCGCCCTCCCTGGTGCAGCGGCCGACGCCGAGAATGCTCGAGGGCAGCCGCCTGTTCTGCGAGAAGCTGGAGGCCGCCCGTGGCAAGCGTTAACGCACCGATCTCCATGGCATACGCGGACCTGCAAAAATGATCCGGCCTCTCATCCTGCCGTTATTGATACTGGCATTGGCCAGCGCGCTGGCGATGATGTTGTCGGTGGGTATCGGCAGTGTCAGCCTGTCGCCAGGGCAGGTGGTCGGAGTGCTCCTCGGTGGAGGCACGGAGTTGCATCAGACCCTGGTGCTGGAATTACGTCTGCCGCGAACGCTAGCCGCTTTCGCCACCGGGGGATTGCTGGCTGTGGCCGGGGCGCTGATGCAGGTGTTGTTGCGTAACCCCCTGGCGGACCCTTATGTGCTCGGCCTCTCCGGTGGCGCGGCCGTAGGCGCTTTGCTCGCGATGCTGGCGGGGCTGGGTGGCGTGATCGTCTCCGGGTCTGCTTTCGCGGGCGCCATGCTGGCGACGCTGATGGTATTTGGTCTGGCCCACGGCACCGGTAGCTGGACGCCGTCGCGGTTGTTGCTTACCGGTGTGGTGGTGGCGTCAGGCTGGGGCGCGGTGATTACGTTGATGCTCGCAATCAGCCCCACACAACGGCTTCCGGGGATGTTGTACTGGCTGATGGGGGATGTCTCCTATGCTCGCACGCCCTGGCCCGCCATCGGGCTGTTATTGCTGGTCTGTCTGCTGCTGGTGCCGCTGGGTCGCAGTCTCAATGTGCTGGCACGGGGGCCGATGCAGGCAGCCGCGCTGGGGGTGTCAGTGCGAAGCCTGGAGTGGCTGATTTACATACTCGCCAGCCTGCTGACGGCTGTCGCTGTGACCATGGCCGGCAGCATTGGTTTTGTCGGCCTTGTGGTGCCCCACATGCTGCGGCTGGTGATGGGTAATGACCAGCGCCTGATCTTACCCGCCTGCGCCCTGGCCGGGGGCGCGCTGCTGGTGCTGGCAGATACCCTGGCTCGAGTGGTGATTGCGCCGGAACAACTGCCAGTCGGTGTGATTACCGCGCTGCTGGGGGTGCCCACCTTCCTTTACCTACTGTATCGGAGCCGCTGATGAATCCGCTGCAGGCAAAACAACTGGTGATCGATATTCCCGGTCGTCGCAATGGCCAGGCTCTGGATTTCACCATCGAGCCCGGCCAGATGTGGGGTGTGCTGGGGCCGAATGGCGCAGGCAAGACCACACTGCTGCATACGCTTGCTGGCTTACGAGCACCACGCAGTGGCGAGGTAAAACTCGGTGAACACATGCTGACGGACCTCAAACGCCGCCAGGTGTCGCAACAACTGGGGCTGGTATTCCAGGAACGCCAGGACGGCTTCCCCGCCACGGTACTGGAAACCGCGCTCATTGGCCGCCACCCCTGGCTGTCACCCTGGCAGATGGAAACCGGCAACGACCAGGCCATCGTCGAGCAGGCGCTGGCAAAACTGGATGTGGGCGATCTGGCAGACCGGTTGGTGAACACTCTGTCCGGCGGCGAGCGCCAGCGGGTGGCCATCGCCACGGTACTGACCCAGAACCCCCACACTTGGCTGCTGGACGAGCCCACCAACCACCTTGATCTGCATCACCAGGTGTCGGTACTGCAGTTGCTGACCGAGCAGGCCCAGGCCGGTCGGGCAGTGTTCATGTGCCTGCACGATCTGAATCTCGCAGCGCGCTGGTGCGATCGGATATTGCTGATGTTCCCCAACGGCGGAGCCTGCTGGGGTCCGGCGGACCGGATGTTGGTACCGTCAGTGTTGGAACGCCTGTACGGTCAGAAATTAATCACCGTGGAGGCGGACGGCGCGCCGGTGTTTGTGCCGGTGAGGACCTAGCCCATCGCTTCCCCCGCTAATTGGAGACAAAGGGAACAACATGAAAATGATCACAGCAAACACCGCAGCAGCGATGATCACCGCCCCCGGCTCCGGCCAGGGTAAATCCATGGTGACCGCGGCGCTGGCACGGTTGCATCGCAACGCCGGGCGCAAGGTGCAGGTGTTTAAACACGGCCCGGATTATCTTGATCCGATGGTGCTGGAAGTGGCATCGGGCCAGCCGGTATACCAGCTCCACCCCTGGATGACCGGCGAGCATGAATGCCGCTGGCGACTGGCCGAAGCTGCGCAAGACGCCGACCTGATTCTGGTGGAAGGCTCCATGGGCTTATTCGATGGTGATCCATCCAGCGCCGACCTCGCCAAACTGATGGGTATTCCGGCGTTGCCGGTGATTGACGCCCGGGGCATGGCCCAGACCTTCGGCGCGGTAGCGTTGGGGCTGGCGAGTTATGACCCGGACATGCCGATCTACCAGGTGATTGCCAACCGCATCGGCAGTGCCCGCCACGGCGAGATGCTGCGGGACAGCCTGCCGCCGGGCATCGACTTATTGGGCGCTGTCCCCCGCAACGAGGCGATGAACATACCGGACCGGCACCTGGGATTAGTGCAGGCTGGCGAGCTGGATGATCTGGATGCGCGGCTGGATCAGGCTGCCGCCGTGCTGGCAGAAGCCGGTATGGGCCAACTGCCCAAAACCATCACCATCACAGCGGAGGCTCCCGAAGCACCGGCACCGTTACTCAACAGCGTGAGTATTGCCATTGCCCGAGACGCCGCTTTCAGTTTTATCTACCGCGCCAACCTGGACCTGCTGCATGCCATGGGTGCGGAGCTGTTCTTCTTCTCACCGCTGACAGATACGATGTTGCCGCAGGCCGACGCGCTTTGGCTGCCCGGTGGTTATCCTGAACTTCATGGTACGACCCTGGCGGCCAATACGTTGATGCTGCAGTCAATCAAGGCCCACCATCAGGCTGGCAAACCGATGCTGGCAGAGTGCGGTGGCCTGATGGCTTGTGCCGACGAGCTGGCAGACCGCGACGGTGATATCCACACCTTGCTCGGCCTGATGCCCGGGCGCGTCAGCATGGCGGATCGTCTGCAGGCGCTGGGCCTGCAAAGCCTGAAAACCCGGGAAGGCGAGTTGCGGGGTCATACCTATCACCATTCCCGCCTGGAAACCCCATGGCAACCGATCGCCCGCACCCGCAAGATAGCGGGCACCGAAGCTGAACCGGTGTTCTGTCATAACGGCCTGGTGGCGAGTTATTTTCACGGTTATTTTCCGTCTGCCCCGGAGCTGGTGGCGGCGATTTTCCGCGGCCAGCCCTTTCATCCGTTAACCGAGAAGGAACCATCTAATGCGTGAACGAGCGAAAGATCCTGAACGCCATGCCCGCCGCATGGAAGCCAAGCAGAAAATCATGCAGCAGCGCATCGCCCGCGCCCAGAAAGAGCAAGGCGTGCTGCTGGTGCTTACCGGCCCCGGCAAGGGCAAGAGCAGCTCCGGCTTCGGCATGGTGGCGCGCGCTCTGGGTCACGGCATGAAAGTCGGCATCATCCAGTTCATCAAGGGCGCCTTCAGTACCGGTGAGGAAGCCTTTTTCCGCAACCTGCCAAATGTGGATTACCACGTCATGGGCCAGGGTTATACCTGGGACACCAAGGATCGTGAGCAGGATGTAAAGGCTGCCAACGCCGCCTGGGATATCGCCGCAGCAATGCTCAAAGACGACCGTTATGACCTGATCCTGCTGGATGAGCTTAATATCGCCCTGAAATACGAATACATAAACCTGGACCGTGTACTCGACGATTTGCAGGGTCGCCCCGAGATGCAGCACGTGGTGGTTACCGGCCGCTCTGCACCCCAGGAGCTGGTAGACCTGGCGGATACGGTGACTGAAATGGGCGTGGTGAAGCACGCCTTCAAGGACCAGGGGGTCAAGGCGCAGAAAGGCGTGGAACTTTAGCCCATGTCAACGCTGATGATTCAGGGCACCACGTCAGACGCTGGCAAGACCACCGTAGTAGCAGCGTTATGCCGGTGGTTGTCCCGGCAGGGGGTATCGGTGGCGCCCTTCAAACCCCAGAATATGGCTCTGAACAGTGCCGTAACGGTGGATGGTGGTGAGATCGGCCGTTCTACCGCATTGCAGGCCCTCGCGTGTGGCCTGGAACCCCACAGCGATATGAACCCGGTGCTGCTCAAACCCCAGAGTGACTGCGGCGCCCAGGTGATCCTGCGGGGCAAGGTCCACG
>JBDNIR010000284.1:0-3283 GCA_041688195.1 Marinobacter sp. | reverse complement strand
GGTGGAAGGTCTGGTGCGCACGCCAGCGGTACGGGATGCGATCCGGGAAACCGCCCGGCGGGACGACATCCCACCGGAAAAAGTACGACTGAAAGCCCGTAAATACGCAGACGAAATCGCGGCCAATATGTCAATTGTGACAGTCCGCGTCATGGAGGTCGCACTAAGCTGGCTGTGGAACCGCATCTACAACGGAGTTGCAGTTAACAACATTCAGGTGGCACAGGATGTTGCCCAGAATAATGCCGTTATTTATGTACCCTGCCATCGGTCTCACATTGATTACCTGCTGCTGTCCTATGTGCTCTATAAAAATGGCCTGATGCCACCGCACATTGCAGCGGGCATTAATCTGAACATGCCAATTGTGGGGCCCATACTGCGCCGGGGCGGTGCCTTTTTCATGCGCCGTAGCTTCAAGGACAATCCGCTTTACGCCACCGTGTTCAATGAGTACCTCCATGTCATATTCTCCAAGGGGTACTCAGTTGAGTACTTCGTCGAGGGCGGTCGGAGCCGCACCGGCCGCATGCTTCAGCCCAGACCTGGCATGCTGGCCATGACTGTGCGCAGCTACCTGCGTGATCATCAAAAGCCCATTGTTTTTGTGCCGGTATATATTGGCTATGAAAAGGTTATGGAAGGTCGTTCCTACCTGGGTGAATTGCGGGGCAAGAAAAAACAGAAAGAAAATATCTTTGCCCTCGCGAAGACGGTGAAAACCCTGCGCAACTCCTTCGGCCGGGTCGCGGTTAATTTTGGCAAAGCGATCCCGCTCTCGGATGTTCTGGATGAAATTCAGCCCAGCTGGCGGCAGGAAGCCTACGATCGCGAGTACCGACCGGCATGGCTCAGTCGCGCCGTTGAATGTCTGTCAGCACGTGTCGCTACTGGCATCAATGCCTCGGTAGCCGTCAATCCGATAGGGATGACTGCAACTGTGCTGCTCAGTACTGAGCGGCTAGCGATGGATGAAGTACAGCTCAGCCGCCTGATGGATGAGTACGCAGGCCTGCTGAAGACTCATCCTTATGCCGACACCATCACTCTGCCTGAGGGCAACGGCAAGAGCTGGATAGATTACTGCGAAGCCATGGGGTTGGTTAACCGGCAACCCCAGAAACTGGGTGACATTATCTCTCTCGAGGGCAACAACGCCATCCTGATGACTTATTACAGGAACAACATCCAGCATTTGTTTGCCTTACCTTCACTGATTGCCTGCCTGTTCGAGAACAACACGTCGCTGACCCGTGAAAAGGTCGTATTCCTGTCCAGCGTAGTGTATCCATACCTGCAGTCAGAACTGTTCCTGCAGTACCAACCTGAGCAGGTTGAAGAGGTAATGGACCAGTGGATCGACGCGCTGGTTGACCACGGCATGCTGAGGGTGGACGGGGCACGTATCTGCCGCCCGGACGAAGGCACCGAACCCATGCTCAGGCTGAGGGCGCTGTCCCGCTTCATCATCCAGACCCTGGAGCGCTACCACATCGCTATTGCCGTGCTACGCAAATATGGCTCCGGAAAGATCAACGCGGCAGAGCTGGAAGAACAAAGCACCCAGATGGCGGAACGGATGTCGATTCTGTTCGGCCTCAATGCGCCTGAGTTTTTTGACAAGACGCTGTTCCGGAACTTTATTGCCAACCTTCAGAAAAACGAAGTGCTCATCACCGATGAGGATGGCCAGCTGTGTTACACCGAAGGCCTGGACGAGGTGGCGGAAGATGCCCGCCTGGTACTGAGTGTCGAGAAACGCCAAGCAATCCAGCAGGTCACCATGCTGGGCATTTGAGTTCTGAGCAAAGATTACTTACCGGCCCCGGATACAGGCAGGGCCTTGACGGGGTATATATCGTAGCGGCTGCTTTTACCTTCTACCTGGGTGGCGGGCTTTGGCCCTTCTATGGAAGGCGCTTTTCTCGGCCGCTTCACGATCACACGATATCTGGCCCGGGTTAGCGCAGCGGCCAGCAATCCGGGTGCATCGTCATCATCCCCGACGAGTTCCCTGAACACACGCATTTCTTTCTTTACCAGTGCCGCTTTGTCCCGGTGCGGAAACATCGGATCCAGGTAAATCACATCGGCGACGTCGCCTTCGCCACCTGCCAGCCAATGAATACTGTCCTCACTTCTCAGGCTCATGCGCTCGATAACCGGAGCGGCAGACTCATTCAGCCGACCTCTCGCAAGTCCGTCTGCCAACAGCGCATGAATCACCGGTGAGCGTTCCATCAACGTCATTTGACAACCCAACCCCGCCAGCACAAACGCATCCTGACCCAACCCTGCGGTGGCATCGAGCACATGCAGCGCCATTCGGGTTTTCTGCAGGCCGATAGCGCGGGCAATGAGCTGCCCGGTACCCCCGCCGTGTTCAAGGCGATAGCCGACCTTTCCCGAAGTAAACTCTGCACGTACCGGCCCTGGGGCCTTAGGCCCGGTCACCTGCAGTGAAAGTCCGGCGTCATCAGCAAACAGCAGCACACCAAAATTGAGCACATCACGGGGCTTGACGATACCAAGAAAGGGCAGCTCCAGCGCGTCGGCCACCTGCCGCACAAACTGATGCTCCGCAAGCGGGCTGCAGCCTACTGCAAGAGCAGGCGAGTCACTCCGTGAAGGGTACAGATTGTTTGGATTAACACCACCAACCATGAAAACAACCCGATACGATTCAGCAACGGCACGGCGCTGCTTAGTATGGAATGATCCAGCACATTTTAAAAGGTCTTTACCAGAGCAGAAACAATAACAGCACACCCAGTAACAATCTATAGATCACGTAAGGCATCAGGCCGAGCCGTTCCAGAAACTTCAGGAACAGGTGAATACATACCACCGCACTGATGAATGATAACAACGCACCCAGGCCAATTGAGGCCCAGTCGGCTTCTGCACCCTGCTCTATCAGCTCCAGAGTCTTCAGCAGGCCGGCTGCAGTTATAAGGGGTATCGACAACAAAAATGAAAAACGTGCGGCGGATTCCCGGTCAAAACCGAGAAAAAGCGCAGCGGTCATCGTTATTCCTGAACGCGAGGTACCGGGTATCAGTGCCAGCGCCTGGGCAAGACCGATGACCACGGCGTCTTTCATGGTGAGCTGGTCAAGCCCCTTTATCCGACGCCCCGCTGTATCAGACCACCATAGCACCAGACCAAACCCAATAGTTGATATAGCAATGACCAGGCTGGAACGCAGGTGGGTTTCAATCACGTCATTGAACACAATTCCAGCAAGGCCTGCAGGAATAGTGGCGGCAATAATCGCCCAGGC
>JBDNIR010000283.1:0-4024 GCA_041688195.1 Marinobacter sp. | reverse complement strand
GGTGATTCCGGAGTCGGTGGCGATGGTTTCAGCCCAAGTTACAGGGTTGGACAGCGCTGTCGCTATTGCGGGGCAGTCTGGCAACTTTCAGCTCAATGTCATGTTGCCGCTTGTGGGGGCCAACCTGATCGATATGATCAACCTGCTGTCTAACGCTACCCGTCTGCTGGCAGATAAGGCCATCACCGGGTTCACGGTCAACTCTGCCCATTTGGATGCCGCAGTGGGAAAGAATCCGGTTCTGGTGACCGCTCTCAACCCGGAAATTGGTTATGCACTGGCCGCTGATATTGCCAAGGAAGCCTATAAAACGGGCCGGCCGATCATTGATGTAGCAGAAGAGCGTTGTGATCTCAGTCGGGCGCAACTGGAAGCCTTGCTGGATCCGCTCAAGCTGACCCGTGGCGGCCTTGGCTGAGCCCGGTTACCACAGCGGGCTGACCGGGAGAGATCATGCTTGCGCTATTACTGCTGGTGTTATTGATCGTTGCTAACGGCGCCCCGGTAATCGCGCGTAAACTTCTGCATCAGCATTGGAATTACCCGGTTGATGGCGGTCATAACTGGTTCGATCGGCGGCGTGTGTTCGGTGCCAACAAAACCTGGCGGGGTCTCATCGCGGGTGTGCTTGCGTGTGCTCTGATCAGCAGTCTGGCGGGGGCAGGGCTGATGTTTGGCGGGCTCTTTGGTTTATTCGCCCTGACGGGGGACCTGCTCAGCAGTTTTCTCAAACGGCGGTTTGGCCTGCTCCCCAGCGCCCGGTTTATCGGGCTTGATCAGGTTCCGGAAGCGATACTTCCGATGGGTTTTGCGGCTTGGTGGCTGGACCTCGGCTGGGGCACGATGCTGGCGGTCACCCTGCTGTTCGTGATTGCCAATATGGTGTTGTCACCCCTGATGCATCGCATGGGTATTCGCAAACAACCCCATTGATTCAGGTGGTCTCCCGGTCGTCACGCGGGCCCACGGTGAGAGTATGAAGCGTTACTTCCGGCGGGCAGTTCAACCGCACATTGACCACTGATGTGCCGGAGCCCGGTGAGGTGTAGCCCTGCATACCATTGCGGCGCCATGAGCCGCGACCGAGAGACCGGGGGCAATCGGCATCCAGTGTCACCGGAATGCCGCCGGGCAGGCAAATCTGACCGCCATGGGTGTGCCCGCAGAGAAATACGTCATAACCGGCATAACCCGCCTCGCGCCAGATCTCTGGGGTGTGGCTGAGGAGAATGGTGGTGGAGCCCTTGGGGATCTGGTCGCCAGCCTTATGCAGATTATGAGCTTTGTAGAAATGGGCGTCATCGACGCCAGCAATATAGAAGGTCTCACCGCTGCGCTCGATCCAGGTGTGTTCATTCAGCAATACCTGATAGCCCATATCTTCCAGCCCGGGCAGCATGCGTATGCTGTCGTGGTTACCCAGTACCGCGATAGCACGACCCCGGATCGCTGACCGGAGTTTTTTCATGCCCGCCAGGGCGTCGTCAATGGCCCCCCAGGTCTGCTTTCGGTAATCTCCTGTTAACACACACAGGTCATACTTCAGCGGAGTGATGTGATCTATGACGGCTTGCAGGTTGGCTGCATCCATATCTACATGCAGGTCGGTCAGGTGCAGAATACGAAGCCCGTCAAACGCAACCGGCAATTTGGGCAGGCAGAAGGCGTTATGTGCAGTTCTGAGTTTGCGGCTGTTACGTTGGCCGCGTTTCAACATGCCGGAAAGCCAGAGACAGCCCCGGATCCAGTGGTGGGACGCACTCCAGTTCTCAAGGTGAAAGGAATGATGGTCCTGGCCGAACACCAGCGCTTCGGATTCCTGCTCTATGCGCAGCCGCTGGCGGGCGTGCACCGGACCCAGCCGGAGGCTTAAACGGTATTCCAGCAATTCGTCCTTCTGTGTGGGGGAGTGAGCCTGTGCTGTCATAGTGATCTGATGTGGTTATTTGTTGGTATTGAGATGCCGAGAATAACTCTCTACAGTATGGTTTGCTCTGAGGAAGTCGCAACTATCACTACGTAAACTGTAATTTTCAGGAAAGGTTATGGCCCCCACGCGACATGATGATAGCCCGACATTGCCAGAACTGTTTTTGATCTTTCTCCGCCTGGGCTTGACCTCGTTCGGCGGGCCAGCGGCGCACCTGGGGTTCTTCCACGATGAATTTGTCCGCCGTAGGCGATGGCTGTCTGATGCGGCTTATGGCGAGGTGGTGGCCTTATGTCAGTTGCTGCCGGGCCCTGCCTCCAGTCAGGTTGGGCTGGCGGTGGGATTCCTGCAGCGGGGCTACCGCGGTGCTGCGCTGGCGTGGCTGGCCTTCACCTTGCCCTCCGCGTTGCTGATGGGGCTATTTGCCGCCGGTTTGACGGTCTGGCCTGAAGCCGGCCAGGGCGGATGGGTGGAAGGGCTCAAACTGTTTGTGGTGGCGGTGGTCGCGCAGGCAGTGTGGCAAATGGGTAAAACACTGTGTCCCGATCCGGCCCGCCTGACCGTTGCATTGGCTGTCGCTGCCGTGCTCTTGTTCGTCGGTTCAGTGTGGATGCAAGTGCTTGCCCTGCTCGCCGCCGGTGCAATGGGTGCGGGGCTAAAGAAAGCCAGTAACTCCGGCAGCGAGGCTCTGTTGATGCCGGTACAGGGCCGCCGGCCGTTGGCTTTTGCGGTCGCGTTTGTGCTGTTGCTGTTGGCGTCTTTCCTGCCGTTCGCTACTGGGAGTCTGCCCTGGATTGGCGCCGAACTTTACCGCTCCGGTGCCCTGGTATTTGGTGGCGGCCATGTGGTTCTGCCCTGGCTGGAATCATCGTTCGTGGCCTCCGGCGCAATGCCGGCAGATACCTTTCTGGCGGGATATGGCGTCGTACAGGCGATGCCCGGCCCCTTGTTCAGCTTCTCGGCATTTCTCGGCACAGCAGAGTCCGGTTTTGTCGGTGGGCTGATTGCGGTGGTGGCAGTCTTTCTCCCAGGCACCCTGCTGGTCTTCGCCGGGTTGCCGATCTGGACCTACGTGCGGCGGCACCCGGACGCCCGTTATTTTCTGGCTGGTGTCAGCGCAGGGGTAGTGGGTCTGCTGTTGGCTGCGCTCTATGACCCGGTCTGGACATCGGCAGTAAAATCGCCCGAGGCGTTAGCATTTGTGTTGGTGATATGGGCTGCGTTGGTACTCTGGCGTATCCCTGTTTGGATCATGGCACCGGCTTGCGCTGTTGCGGGAGCATGGTGGTTGTAGGCTGGCCGCCAAATAAGGGCTGGCAAATGCGTTATCGAGCTCCCAGAATGGGGGGGTAACTCTAGTGAGATTGATGAGGGCACCTATGAGCACATCCTGCGACCTTCCAGGCATGAACGTCCCCAAAAACCGGTTTCCTGGCCCGGCAATCGACTTACCGGCACCCGCCTCAGGGAGTGAGCAACGCCTGGTGTTGGGTGGCGGTTGTTTCTGGTGTGTCGAGGCTGTGTATCTGGCCATCAGTGGCGTCAGCCGGGTGGTCTCCGGGTATGCTGGTGGCGCTGCCGGAAATGCGAATTATGACAGCGTATGTTCAGGCCAGACCGGCCACGCGGAAGTCATCGAGGTGCATTACAACCCATCCGAGGTGAGTGTTGGCGAGTTGCTGAAAGTATTCTTTTCAGTGGCTCATGACCCCACCCAGCTTGACCGTCAGGGCAATGACCGCGGCACTCAATACCGCTCTGCCATTTTTTATGAGAACGATGAGCAAAAGCGGGTGGCTGAGGCTTATATCCGGCAGCTTGACGACGCGGGTGTATACCCCGCACCTATAGCAACGACTCTGGAACCACTGGAGACGTTTTACCCGGCGGAGGATTATCATCAGAATTTCGCCGCCCGGAATCCCTATCAGCCTTATGTGATGGCGGTTGCGACCCCCAAGCTGGATAAACTCATCAAAGGATTTCCCGACCGGCTCAAGCCGGAATACTCCGATCAATCATAGCCTGAGGAGGCCTCTATGAGCACATCTGCATCCGGTTATGACCTTCAACCCCTGAATCCTGCTGAGATCG
>JBDNIR010000282.1:0-2447 GCA_041688195.1 Marinobacter sp. | reverse complement strand
TTCTCTTAGCTTGGACCACAGCTCCTCTGTGAGCATGTATCTGGGCATTGCGGGCTCGTATGATTGTTGTTGTGGAACTTCATTATACGAGCTTGCTATTACCTTTCAAAGACTTACGAGCAATTGTCAACAGACCCTAGGAATTTTTTAAGTGGAGTTGGTCGAGGAGGGGCCCAACTCCATTTAAAACTGACCGCCAGTGTAGCCGGACTAGGGAGTTACCACCAAAACTTCACTGTAAATCACAGAAGCAATGAGCGATAAATTCATCACTAATACCTATTTCGAGATAGATCGAAATTTCTCAGCCTGCCGCTGCAAAGGTCAACAGACCCAAAGGGAAAGGACAGCGAACTTCGAGCTTGCTTCGCTTCAATGTAAGACAGTGCAAGTCTGTCAGGTCTTTTGAGTTGCACTTCCGGGGTGTTGAAGAAAATGCCAGAAGACTTTGGAGTCTCACATTGGATTGAAATTTTATTCGCCTCGGAGTCAGCAAGTTATGGATAGGGGCTGTTTTACAACGCAAAAAATATTTCAATCGGCGTGAGACTGAGTCTCAATTGAAATCTACAAAGTGGTAAACCCGTGTAGCGTCCAAGGTTATCTATAACTGCGCATAATGTATATTATGTTAAATTAGGTATAGCGAATAGATTGCCGGTCGATCTGGCCCGTTAACCAGGCCTTCGTGAAATTAACTTCCGACCTCCTTCCGTGAGACCTATGATAGTGTTGATCGGGATGCACTGACTTACTGCATCCGTCCGATGAGAACAGTCACGAATCGTAGTGCCTAATGGCTCCGTTCACCTGGTGCGCTCCATTGTGAGTGCAGTTTGTCTGGGTTAACCAGCAAGGAGAACATCGAATGTCGATAACATCAGAAACTCAATTACCCAAAGACGTATCAGCCTGGCTCGATCCAAACATGGACTCGGTTCGTGGGACGGAAACGCCCAAGGATCCAAACAAAGGCTACATCGCCCTGCTTGGCTGGAGCGTCAATGCGATCAAGGCTGCGCAAAAGTTTGACCGCCGCTATATAGTAGTTGCTCCGGATTGGGCGGCGGATTTCTGTACTGCAAACAAGATACCTTTCATCCCATGGGATTTTATCCGTCTCAATGATCGCTCCATAGAGATTGCCAAAAAGCTGAAGGCGGAAGGCGTCGATGTCGCCATACCGTTATTCGAGGAAACCGTCGAGTGGTCCGGTGCCATCAACTCTGTCCTACTCGACAGCCCTCGTATGTACGGGCAGTCTATTCTGTTTCGGGATAAGGCTCTGATGAAACGCCGCGCTCAGCTTGGCGGTATTCGTGTCGGTATCTTCGAGGAGGCACACGAGAAAGAAGACATCGTCCGCTTTATGAAGCGCGTCAACCAGACGCTGCTCAAGCTGGACGGTGACCCCGATGACCCGATTCACGTAAAGGCATTCGACAAGGCCGGCTGCCTTGGGCACCGGATGATCCGTAAGATAGAAGAAATCGACAACATACCGGCTGAAGAATATCCCCTGCTGATGGAAAGTCACCTGGATGGTTGGGAGTTTGCGGTTGAGGCCTGGATCCACGATGGCAAAATCAAGTTCCTTAATATTTCCGAATACGTAACGCTGGGCTACTCGGTATTCGTGCCCGCTACCGAGCAACTCGAGAGCTGGCGCAACGCGATCACCAAGCAGATTGAGCTGCTGATCAAAACCTTCGAGATCAGATTCGGTTTGATTCACCCTGAGTACTTCGTCACTGCAGACGGCGAAATGTACTTTGGAGAAGTTGCCTATCGCCCGCCCGGATTCAAGGCATTCGAGCTGATCGAGCGAGCCTATGGATTCAGCGCGTACCAGGCCTCAATGTTAGTGTTTGATCCCAAGAGCACGAAAGCGGAAGTAGATGCCTTTTTCCCCCGCGAAGTGGTCGATGCGAAGGGCTACGCCGGTTGTTTCGGTGTATACCCAAGGCGTCGTGTGGTGAGTAAACTGGAAATGCCCAAGGAAACGGTTGATCACCCCTACTTCGAGTCTCACGAGTTGGTCGCGCCTACAGAAGAGACGGTTCCTGACCGGTCGGCCTTCGGTACCCACTGGGGCCTGATCTTCTTCTTTGGTGATGATCCCATCAAGATGCGGGATCTGCTGAAAGCCCAGGAGAAACTGGACTTCTACGTCTAGGGGCCCGCTAAAGAAATAGCGCTATGGCTTTATAAGCTAAGGTAGAGCTTAGAAAAATCGCAGATTAACGCTGGCCGCCAGCCAGTGCCATATTTTTACTCTCTTTTTACAGCAGCGTCCGCTCACCAGCTGTATTCTGTATCGCACTTACTCTGCGTGACTCTGTGGATTCCGTCTTGTTCGAAAACCTCTGTCCCGTCATTTTCATAACCAGCATTTTGCTGTTAATTCTTTGTATTTTCATGACACTGCCAGTCATTTTTCTGGCCGG
>JBDNIR010000281.1:0-5240 GCA_041688195.1 Marinobacter sp. | reverse complement strand
TAAGCCACAGCACCGCCAGTGCGCCCATAAAGGAAATGGGAATGCCAGCGGCCACCCAGAACGCAATCCGGCCATTCAGGAAAATATACAGAATGCCCACCACCAGTAGCAGGCCCGTGATGCCGTTTTTCAACAGCAGGTTGATGCGGTCAACGATCAACTCGTACTGCTCGTCAAATGTGATCAGTTGCAAGCCCCGGGGCAGATTGTGCCGGGTATCGTCAAGCCAGGTGGTCATGATCTCGGCGGCTTTCAGGGCATCAGAGGATTCGGTGCGCTGAAGCTCCATCAGAACAGCGGGCTGGCCCTGGTAGTAGATTTCAACACTGTTGTCTTTGGGCCGCAGTTGGACATCAGCGATGTCTCCCAGGGCCAGCCGTCGACCATCCGAAGTCGTTATAACGGGCATGCGGGCAAAGGCACCGGCGCTGCGGCCCTTCTCGAGGCTGCGTATTTCCCGCACCGACTCTTCCTCACCGACGGTACCGGCCGGAATATCCTGGCTCTGACGCACGATGCGCTGGCCCATGGTTGGCAAGTCCATGCCCAAGGCTGCAATCGTCTGGCTGCTCACTTCAATGGCAATTTCCCGCTCCGGCAGACCGGTCAGCTCCACTTTGGCAATGCCACGGTCCAGCAGCTGTTTTTCAAACTGATATACCAGTGGGCGTAGCGCCTCAAGCCGGGCGGGGCCGGTCAGAATGATCGTGGCGACGGACTCGTTGCGGACAAACTTGCTGATTTCGGGGCGCTCGGCATCCGAGGGCAGGTTACGAACCAGCGAGACAAATTCATTGACCTGGTCCAGGGCAATGCCCATGTCGGCTTCTTCCTCGTATTCGATCACGATGTTGCTGAAGCCGCGGGATGAGGTGGATCGCATTTCCTTTACATCATCGAGATTGCGCAGCTCCTGTTCCAGCGGAGTAGTGATCGAACGCGCCACATCCTCGGCGCTGGCGCCGGGCCAGACCACTCGCACGGAGATAAAGTCGGTGGCGAAATTAGGGAAGAACTGGCGGTTCAGATTGCTAAGGGAATAGACCCCGGCGAGGATCAGAATCAGCATCAAAAGATTGGCCGCTACCCGGTGCTGGGCAAAGCGGCCGATAATATCCTCGCGGTGGGGGATCGGGCCCATTGTCATGCGCCGGGCTCCGCCTTGATAATGTCAACTTTGAGGCCGTTGATGGCGTTGGGCAACTGGGTGGCGAGGATATGGTCGCCGTTGTCCAACCGGTCAGACTGAACCAGCAGCCGCTGGCTACCGTTTTCAAAGCGGTCACCGATCAGCACAACCTGAATCGACATCAAGCGGTCATCGATCACCTTATAGACTGTGGACTCGTCGTAGAGCGCTGACACGGGTAGTGAAAAGGTGTTTTCACGGGAGTTCAGGTCAAGTAACAGATCAAGCGTGCGATTCAGTGCCGTTGGAGGCTGGTCACCCTGAAACCGGAACAGGCCATCCACGCCTCCGGAACCTAAATTGACTTGTCCGCTCAGCCGCTCCAGAGCCAGGGCATAGGTCTTTCCTGCCAGGGTTGTGGTGGCCGTCATGGTCTGCCCCGAGGCCAGTGCCTGCTCTGCGTTGGCCGTCCAGCGCATGGGAAGCTGGGCCCGAACCTCCAGCTGGTCGATGGCGTAGAGGTTGACCAAGGGTTCGCCGGCACGAACCCGCTCGCCGGGGCTGACCTCGATGCCGGTGACCACCCCGTCAAAAGGCGCCACCACATCGGTTCGGTTCAAATCCAGTCTGGCTTGTTGCAACAGTGACTGGGCCCGCCCAAGCCGGGCATCAACAGATTGTATGCGACTCTTATGATTGGCCACCGCCAGCTCCCGGCTGATCAGTGACAACTCAGCGGTCTGCAGCAGCTGTCGGGCCTGGTCGGTGCGGGATTGACTGGTGAGGTTGGAATCGGCAAGACGCTGCTCGCGGTCAAGCCCGCGCCGGGCGATTTCCACCAATGCTTTTTCCCGTTCAAGGAATTGCCGGTCCGCCTGCTGCTGGTTCATCTCACTGGCCCGCTGGGCCTGCAGTTCGGCCACATCCGCCTGACGTTGGGCAACGGTCAGCGCGACTTCTGAAGGGTCAAGCTGAACCATCACATCACCGGTGCGCACAGGTGAGCCTTCCAGCACCGGAATAGCCCTGACGTCAGCGGTGACGGCTGAGGTCAGGGTTGACTGAAACGGTGTCTCCACACGCCCCAGCAGGCGTAACTGGGGCGCTCTGGCGGCTGAATCAAGCGTGACCGTGCGAATGGGCCAGGTACGTTCTTCGGCCTGGGATTCCGGGGGTGTGGGTTTCAGGAGGCTGAAAATCCAGATCAGAACCACCGTCGCCACGATAAGCAGCAGCGGAATCAACAAACGTTTGGTATTGCGCAACAACCGGGATAAAGCCACAGAACCGTCTCTCGTCGTAAACATCCGTTAAATATTACGTACCGGGCTGAGCATCGCCCCAGAGCCACTGGCAAACCGCCATAGCGGCGACGGGTGCGGTTTCTGTTCGCAAAACCCTTGGTCCCAGTGCGGCCGGTAAAAACCCGGCTGCTTCGGCAATACGAATTTCCTCCTCCGTCAGCCCACCTTCAGGGCCGATCATCAGGGCCAGGCGTGACGGTTTGTCCAGGCCCGTCAGCGATTGGGCCGTGCGGTGGTGGAGCACCAGACGGAGATCGCAGTCTGCGGTTTGTGCCAGCCAGTCCTCAATCGTGCAGACCGGCGCCACCTCAGGTACTACAGCCCGCCCGCATTGCTCGGCAGCGCTTATCGCCACCGATTGCCAGTGTTTAACCCGCTTGCCTTCCCGGTCACCCTTGAGCTTTACTTCGCAGCGTTCACTAACCAGGGGGACTATGCACGCTACGCCCATCTCGACACTTTTCTGGATGGCGTAATCCATCCGGTCACCCCGGGACAATACCTGGCCGAGTACGATGGCGAGGGGGGATTCCGTGCGATTGGCGCTGGCGCCTCCAATGTCCACCTGCACCGATTTCTTGCTCACCTCCACCAGCATGGCAGGGTAATCAAAGCCATCACCATTGAACAGGCTGACGGATTGGCCCACCTGCATCCGTAACACCTTGCCCACATGCTGGGCGGCATTGTCATCGAGGTATACCGTTGTGCCTGTCTGCAATGGCTTGGGCGTAAAAATTCTGGCAATGCGCATGGGTCAGTCCTTGATGGCAATCTCGATGCCTTCCGTCGCCACTTGGGCAAGATGCCGGATCTGCTCCTCGGTGATAACATAGGGCGGCATGAAGTAAACCACATTTCCCAGCGGTCGCAACAGGGCCTGCCGGGTCAGCGAGTGCCGGTACACCTTCAGGCCGCGGCGTTCCTGCCAGGGGAAGGGCGTCTTGCTGGCCTTGTCCTTCACCATCTCGATGGCCAGGGTCATCCCGCACTGGCGAATATCCCCCACGTTGGGGTGGTCCACCAAATGCGCGACCGAATCCGCCATACAGGCCGACAAAGCCCGGTTGCTCTCGATCACATTGTCGTCCCGGAAGATATCCAGCGTCGCCAGCGCTACGGCGCACCCAATGGGATTGCCGGTGTAGCTGTGGGAATGCAGAAACGCCCGCAGGTTTTCGTAATCGTCATAAAAAGCCTGGTAGACATTGTTGGTGGTCAACACCACCGATAACGGCAGATAACCCGCCGTCAGGCCTTTCGACAGGCACATGAAATCCGGCGTAATGCCGGCCTGCTCACAGGCAAACATAGTACCGGTGCGGCCAAACCCCACCGCAATCTCATCGGCAATCAGATGCACCCCATAGCGGGTGCAGGCTTCCCGCAACTTCGTATGGTAGATCGGGTGGTGCATGCGCATGGAGCCGGCGCACTGAATCAGCGGCTCTACAATGACCGCGCAGATGTCCTCGTGCTGCTCCGCGAGGATCTTTTCCATGGCTTCAAACTGGCGCAGGGCATAATCTTCTTCCGATTCCCCAGGCTCGCGATTATAGGCATCCGGTGATGGCGCTGTTATGACCTCCATCAATAAAGGCTGATAGGTGTCTTTGTACAACCCCACATCGCCCAGCGCCAGAGCACCGAGAGTCTCGCCGTGGTAGCTGTTGCTGAGATTGACGAAGTTCTTCTTGGCGGGTTTGTCGTGGTTTTTCCAGTAGTGATAGCTCATCTTCAATGCGGCTTCGATGGCAGACGAGCCATTGTCGGCATAGAAACACTTGTTCAGCCCTTCCGGCGTAATCTCGATCAGCCGTTCCGACAGGTTCACTACCGGCTCATGGCTGAAGCCCGCCAGAATCACATGTTCCAACTGTTCAATCTGGTCCCGGATCGCGCCGTTGATCCGGGGATTGGCGTGGCCAAACAGATTTACCCACCAGGAACTGACCGCGTCGATGTAGCGATTGTTCTCAAAGTCCTCCAGCCAAACGCCTTCCCCGCGCTTGATGGGGATCAGTGGCAGGCTTTCGTGGTCCTTCATCTGGGTACACGGGTGCCAAACCGACTTCAGATCTCTCGCGACAATATCGGCGTTGCGCATGGGGCTTCTCCTGTCTGTTCACGGAATAAACGGGGTATTTGATCGGGCACCCATGATACGTGTGAGTGGCACCCATCCACCAGCGCATACTCCATGCTTTAAAGTAAGACTAGTGCTTCAAAACCCGGGACAGGAACGACTGGGTCCGCTCATTCTGAGGGTTATCAAACACCTCTTCCGGCTTGCCCTCTTCAACAATCTGGCCCTCATGGATATAAATGACACGATCGGCCACTTCCCGGGCAAAGCCCATTTCGTGGGTCACCACCATCATCGTCATGCCCTCTTTGGCCAGTTCCCGCATCACGTCGAGCACTTCCCCGATCATCTCCGGGTCCAGCGCAGAGGTAGGCTCATCGAACAGCATCAGCCGGGGTTCCATCGCCAGCGCCCGGGCAATGGCCACCCGTTGCTGCTGGCCGCCAGAAAGCTGACTGGGGTATTTGTCGGCCTGGCTACCAATGCCCACCCGGTCAAGAAGGCGCACCGCGGTTTCTGCCGCAGCAGACTTGGCCGCCTCCTTCACCTTCATCGGCGCGAGCATAATGTTCTTCTGCACCGTGAGATGGGGGAAAAGGTTGAATTGCTGAAACACCATGCCAACCTCCTTGCGGATGGTCGCCAGGGCTTTCTGACTGCTGCCCTTCGGTGCCAGCTTTTCGCTGTCCACCGTGAGCTCCCCGGATTCATATTCCTCGAG
>JBDNIR010000280.1:0-3100 GCA_041688195.1 Marinobacter sp. | reverse complement strand
GTTGATTTATCTAGGGAAAGTTTTACATCATCGGCTATAAGCTGCTTATTCTTTGCTTTCTGCCAGCCTTCACATTTGGCTTTCTTTGAAATGGTGCTGCGCTCAATATCGGTTTTGCCTGCAATTTCAGAAAGACTACTACCACCTTCAAACATAGCTTTGGCTTGCTGCCATGTATTCTTATTTATTGCCATTTAATTAATGCCTCGCGTTGGTAATCTTCACGTCATCCTCTGCCCTAGTGATTATTATAGTTAACGGCTCCGGTGTTTCGCCGCTTTCGGTCAGCTCAATTGATCTAAGTTTCGGCAACGTCCTTGCGCTTCACCTCGCCAGACATAACGCGCGCGAGGCAAAAAAACTGAACACCTAGAGCCAATAGCCGTAAGGGTTTAAGATGTCTAGCCAAGTAGATTGAACGCCAAAACGACCAAGTTTAACCCTGAATTAATCAACAGAAAAATGAGCGCATTATCAGAATATGTACAAAGGCCATTTAGTATGAATTTTATTTAGGAACCATTCTATGAGCCTTAATCTTTTGAATTGAAGATTTACCAAGACCGCCAATTTTGAGAAGATCTGAGTCTTTCGCTGACAATAATTCATCAATCGATACGAATCCTGTTTCATAGATATTTTTTGCAGTCTTTATTCCGATGCCATCAATTTTAGTGAACGCAGAATAAAAACAAGATTGGGGGAAATCACTGTAGCTTCTCTGGAGCTTAGTCCAGATACTTTTATATTTACTAGTATTTTCTAGTAGCTTTAGTTGTTCTAACTTTTCGATGTGAGACTCGTCACTTTCGATAACACCTCTAAAATCTATCAGAAATGGCATGTATTCTTCTGGTTTTATTGGCCCTATATCGGAGCTGAATATCCCCGAAGAAAGAAACTTAAATTCAGGATTGACTAGAGGAAGCCAAATGCCATCTGATTGACTACCAAAGGTTGGAGCCTTGCTTGGTAGCCCGTGAAATATCTTCCCATGATGTTTAAGTATTTCAAGTGAAGTGGATATATGTAGCGTGGCGTAGTATTTGTAACCGGTAATTACATCATCGTTACTTTCATAGAAAGCATTATCATTGATATTAGCAAGCCTAGGCTTCACGGTATGTTGTTGCCTATTACCGAATAACCAATTTAAAAGTCCCATGTTCATCTTCCCCTTTGATTTAATTAATGGAGCGCTTGAACTATATCTGAAGGTTATTTAGCAAAGAAGTTTTAGACGTAAAAGGTACGTCAATTTAGGATCGGCATTGATGAGTGATACGCCGAAGCAATTAACTAAATTTAGAGGTAACTCGATCGAAAAGCCGTAAATTGCCATTGTAGAATAAAATAGCATGATTCGTAAGTATAGGGCTTTTTTGTGGATTAATGGCTAAACACGATTTGAACCTTAACCCCGCTATACCCCGAGAAATTCAAGGTATAAAAAAAGAGTTAAAAATTAATGTAACCCTTTGATTTGTATGGTGAGCGCAGGAGGACTTGAACCTCCGACCAAAGGATTATGAGATACCGACGCAAATTTGGGTTCGTCTATATATCCCGCCCGCGTGCGCGTGGGTGGAGCTGGACAGCATCCCCCGGCCATTACGTCGGGGCACTCCACCTGCCTGGTGGTGTGACTGTCAGGGAGAGACCGGCACCAACTTCGCCACCCCGGTCACGTTGAAGACACGCAAAACACAGCGCCACAAAAGAACTCGCCGCCTGTTGCCGCATATAAACCTTGGTATGATTTTTGACATGGCATCACGCATGCTTGTCATGCACATATAGTGCCAAATCAAAAAA
The DNA here is from genome assembly GCA_041688195.1 of Marinobacter sp. Classification (GTDB taxonomy): domain Bacteria; phylum Pseudomonadota; class Gammaproteobacteria; order Pseudomonadales; family Oleiphilaceae; genus Marinobacter. Next base: position 1,285 of record JBDNIR010000280.1, on the reverse strand, counting down.
CGTGCCATACATTACGCGCTGTATAAAAAAAGCCGCGTGCGCGGGCTGTTAAGGCTGATTCATCCCTTGCTCTTAACCAACTGCTCTTTTGCCTGACTTGTCGAATTCATATTGGCATCGATCCAAACAGGTCCAGATCGGGATAATTCTATATCGGCATAATACGTGAAGGGTATGGTCAGAGTGCTAAATCTATTCTGCGTTCTTAAACAAACAGACTTCATAGAATCTGTTCTTTGATACGCCGGCCTGACGGGCCATAGAGGCTATCAGCTCTTTGCTGAAGGGCGCTTTGGGGCAGTCAACAGTAACTTTGAAGCGTTTTCCATCGACGTCTTTAATCCAGTGTTCGTGGGAGGTGCCTTTCTGAGGACGGGCCTCAAAACCTAGTTTCTTGAGACCTTTTTTTACTTGCTTGCATGTGAGAGGGGGTTTTCTTTTTGGAAGATCGAACACCGGTCACACTGTTTTTATGGGCAAAATTTCAGTGAAGAGAGCAAAACCGTCACGAATATCACCAGCTAAACGCCGAAGCGGTATCAAGAGTCTCATTGCATACCACTTAGCATACATCCAAGCTGGTGCGCAGCGGCTGAGCAACTGGTCTGCGTACTGACGGTCATCGCCTACTAAAGCATCGTTCACGTATTCAGCCAGCATAACATGGAGCTTTTCTTTTGCTTCTTCCAGGGTGTCAGCCTGCACCGCCAAATCAAAATCCAAACAAAAAGCGGCCCATTGCTGGTCCTTGCGCTCTGCATAGCATTTTAAAATAAGGTTATTGGCTTTCATAGGTTGACCTCCGATCGGAGAAGGAGTTTAACACCTGCTCCTAATTTAAAGATAGACTGTTCTAAACAATTATGCACATCTACGAACATATTTGAGTAACGGTTCGTGTTCTATAGACATAAGGGTTAATTCGGAGGAAGCGTTATAAGGCTCGACTTTACCGAAGCTCGCCTGCTTGTCTACGCTGATATTCCTCCCCGGCCATCTGGCGCGGGCGCTTTGTTCCGCTTCTTCTCTGCTTTCGCCATTTCCGGCAGGCAACGGATAGAAGGCTACACGCCCCCATTACGCCCCCAGTCCCCGAAACGAAAAAAGCCAACCCGTATGGATTGACCTAAGTGCTTGATCTATTTGGTCGGGACGGCAGGATTTGAACCTGCGACCCTCTGCACCCCATGCAGATGCGCTACCAAGCTGCGCTACGCCCCGAAGCGCTGAGCCAACAAGAGGAATCTCAATGGCTTAGCGGGATCGAAGTCTACACCAGCTCCCT
>JBDNIR010000038.1:0-5725 GCA_041688195.1 Marinobacter sp. | reverse complement strand
GTGGTTGCCGGTTGTCGATGATTAGACGAATGGTAACAGATCAGAGCAGGACAGGTTGCGCCGGTGAGCTGAGCAAGATGCGAATGGGCGCTGGCAGACCAAGGGTTAGGGCTTCATCCCGGTAGACCCAGCGGTGATTGTTGTGGTCGGCGATTGCCGAAGCCTCCGCACTGTTGGCTACTGCCAGCCTGGCGGGCTGGATATGCAGGTGGTAATGGCTGAATGTGTGGCGAAAACCCGCATCAAGCTGGGCATCGCCGCAATTGAAACCGAAGCTTCTTTCGCAGGCATCGCTTAACTCATCTGCGCTGTAGGCGGCGTCCAGTTCTGGCAGGCTCCAGAGCCCGCCCCAGATACCGCTTGGGGGTCTGCGCTCTAGCAGCACACGGCCCTGGGAATCTTCCAGTATGACCATCCAGGTGGTTTTCTCGGGCTTCGCTTTTTTGGGTTTGGAAGCGGGGTAGAGTTTCATCTCACCGCGCTGGTAGGCCAGACAGGTAGTCGTCAGCGGGCAGTGTTCGCAATCGGGCCGGCTGCGGGTGCAAACCATGGCACCCAGATCCATGATGGCCTGGGTATAGTCACGGATTCGGTAGTCCGGTGTATGGGTTTCAGCGTGCATCCAGAGTTGGCTGAGAACCCTGGTTTCACCGGGCCAGCCGGGCACGGCGTGGTGGCGCGCCAACACGCGCTTGACGTTGCCATCGAGGATGGTAGCGCGCTGGCCAAAGGCCTGGGCCAGGATGGCGGCAGCCGTAGAGCGCCCGATGCCGGGCAGGGCTTCAAGTTGCTCTTGGTCAGCGGGGAATTCCCCTTGATGATCCCGAACGATGGCCTGAGCTGCTTTCTGAAGGTTGCGGGCCCGGGCGTAATAACCGAGGCCGGACCAGCGCCCCAGGACGTCGTCTACCGGTGCTTCGGCCAGGGTCGGAACATCCGGAAACCGGGCCATAAAGGCCTGGTAGTAGGGGATAACCGTTGCCACCTGAGTCTGCTGCAGCATGATTTCGGACACCCAGACCCGATAGGGGGTCCGGTTGTCATGCCAGGGCAGGTTTTTCCTGCCGTAGTTGTCATACCAGCGCAAAAGCCGTTCGGCAAAACTCTCTGGCATTATTTGAACAGGCCTTTCAGGGCGTCTTTGACTTTTTCCGAGGTTTCGCCATCAAGGCGTTTCTCAAGCTCTTTGCCGACTTTGTTATCGATCGCTTTTTCGGCTTCCTTGGTGGCTTTCTGTCGCGCTGCGTTGGCAGCCATACCCTTAAGGGTGTCACGGAAACGTGAACCGTCGAAGGAGCACAGATCAGCCGGGTCTTCGGCGAAATTGCCGTTGCACTCAAGCGGGATAACCGCCCCTTCAACATACTCAGTCACACGGCAGGCTTCGTCGCGGTGAATCTCGCCGACAACCCGCAAGCCGATTTTGTAATCCAGTTCGGAAGCTTTCAGATCAACCGTGCCATCCCCTCGCAGCTCCATGCCCGCAAGGGCTGCCACCAGATCGGTGTTATTGAGCGTGTTGCCGTCAATCTTGAGCGTTCCTTTCATGTCATTGAACGGTGTGCCATCGCCCCAGTCAGTTGTGGTCAGGGTTTCACCATTGACCAGAGCAATGCCCTGGCACGCCATGCGGGTCATATTCATGCGGGTGAATTTGCCTTCCGCCAGATTGAAGTTGATTTCGCCTTTGGCTTGCTCCCGTATTGCGGAGATTCGGTTGCCTTGGGTGTTGATGTTCATATTCATATTGGCAGCGCCAGAAAGCAGGTCAACGTCCGCCAGATCCGTTAGTAACGGTAAGGTTTGTACATTGCTGACCCGATTAGTGATCGCCCACTTCGGGTTATCTGTGCGGGCATCGAGAGTAACGTTGGCGTTGAAGTCACCGTAGTAGAGTTTGCCGCTGAACTCGTTAACCTTGAGCAAGCCTTTATTGGCCGTGACGACCGTTTTGATGTCCGCGATGTTGAGGTTGCTGATGATCAGTTCCCCGAGGCCAAGGTTGATGTTCAGGGCCAGTTCGCGAAGCGTTTCCAGCGGCAGCAGGTCAGCTTCTGCGGTTTCACCACCAGGGTTTGCAGTAGTGGTTGTGCCGCCCCCAGTGGCTGCCCCGGTTTCTTCACTGGCGGGGGGCAGGTAACGATCAGCGTTGAATTGGTCGCCAGTCAGGTTCAGGCCGATGGCACTATTACCAAGCGCATAGCTTGCGGTGCCTTTAAAGGTGGTGTCATCAACCGTGATGTTGAGGTTGCTCAGATCTACTTTGCCCGACGGGCCACCAATGTCGGTGGAAAATGCTATTGCATTGAGCACGCCCGGGTCTTCGGTTTCCGGCGCGTCCTGGCCGAGTGTGGTGAGCAATTCCTTGAGTGAGAATTCCGGTATCCTGATATCGCCGCTCACCGCTGGCTGATCACCAAATCCGGATACGTTCAGGTTGGTGGTCAGCTCCATATTGGCAAACGCGGCCCGGAATTCCGTCAGTGTTGCGGTCTCGTTTTCAGTATTGGCTTTCAGCGCGCCGGTCAGCCGGGCCTGTACGGTATTGTCTCCGAAGGGCGCACCGCTGAGGCTGAACTGGCCGTCCAGCCCGCTGATTTCAAAGTCGTTGAGGGCCTGGTTGGCAGACAGCTGGGCGCTGAGGCGGCCATCAACATCGAATTCGGGCTCGCCGGTAGCAAATCGGAAGGCAAGTTCGAGCGGGAATTTCTGGCCCAGCGCAATCTGGCTTGTGCTGAAGCTGAAATCTTCCAAAATGATCGATTGGCCGGTGCTGAGGTCGTCGTAGTGGACCTGGGCGTTGGTGATACGGATGTCTTCAACATTGAAATTCAGTGGCTCACCGCTGGTTTCCGTTTCGGTGGTGCCCGCTGGGGCCTGATCACCGGTGGTGGTTTCCGGCTCTGGCATGACTCGCGTCCAGTTGCCGGTGCCGTCCTCTGCCACGCTCAATCTCGCATCCAGGCCGTCCAGTACAAAGGTGTTGACCCGGGGGGACATGGCGATCAGGGACCAGAAATCTACCTGGGCAACCAACTGGTTCAGTCTTACCAGACGCTCACCATCGAGAGTTGCCTCTACATCGTTCAGCTCAAGGCCGAGGGGAATGATCGACCAACCAATGTCTCCGGCAAGGATCAAGTCAAGGTTGGTGTTGTCTTCAACGGCCTGTTCGATTTGCGGCTTGTAGGTGTTGGGGTCAATAACAAATATCGCCACCCCGATGGCGATCACCACCAAAACAATCACTGCGAGCAGCGCGAGAACGATGTTACGGACTACTTTCATTATTTCAGCATCCTTTCATGTAGAGGCAGGCCTTTAGCCCCGGGTGTCATCAAGGATAACGTAGATAGGGCAAATTTAAAGGTCATGCGATATGACAAAACGGTAGTGTTAGAACAGAATACGCTATTCAACGTCAAAGGGCGTAGGCCCGTTCGGCTGGTTGTGCCAGTCGGGTAATCCGGATGTCCGTCAGGGCAAACCAATAATAAGATAGGAGTCTTTCGTGGCTATTACCGTATCCATTGAACTGAATCGCGATATCGAGATCCCCGGGTCTTACGATGACGTATTTGCGTTGTTGGCGGATGTGCCAAAATCGGCCAGCCACTTTCCTAAGGTCAACCAGTTGATTGATCTGGGTGATGGTGTATACCGCTGGGAAATGGAAAAAGTCGGTGTCGACAAGCATTCCATACAGTCGGTTTACGCCTGTAAGTATGTAGCAGACAAAGACGCCGGGAAAATCACCTGGACACCGGTGAAAGGCGAGGGCAGCGGGGTGGTAAAAGGCTCCTGGACCCTCACGAGCAAAGATGCGGGGATCACCCGGGCCAAGTTCCAGACTTCTGCGGAGCTGACCCTGCCTTTGCCCGGCCTGCTCAAGCTGGCTATCAGCCCGGTGATCAAACACGAGTTCAACAGCCTCGTGGATACTTACATGGCGAATCTCAAAAAAGCGTTTTGACAGCCCGATCTGAAGAGCTCAGGTACGCCGGGATTGAGGCAGGACGCCTGCGAACAGAACAGGTATAATCTTTGTCCATCAGTTACCGGCTATAGCCGCTCAATGACCTGGAGACCCCATGGCCGAACGTAAGGCTCGGGTAGAACGTAATACCCTCGAAACTCAGATCACCGTTGAAATCAATCTGGACGGCACTGGTCAGTCCCGATTCGATACTGGTGTGCATTTCCTTGACCACATGATGGACCAGATCGCCCGTCACGGCCTGGTTGATCTGGATATCGTGGCCAAGGGTGATTTGCACATTGATGATCATCACACGGTGGAAGACATTGGCATCACCTTGGGCCAGGCCTTCAAACAGGCCGTTGGCGACAAGAAAGGTATTCGCCGTTATGGCCATGCCTATGTGCCATTGGACGAAGCGTTGTCACGGGTGGTTATCGACCTATCGGGTCGCCCCGGGCTGACAATGGATGTACCCTACACCCGCGGTTCCGTCGGTGGCTTTGACGTTGACCTGTTTAGCGAGTTCTTCCATGGTTTTGTGAATCACTCCATGGTGACGCTGCACATCGACAACCTGAAAGGCAAGAATACTCACCATCAGATTGAGACGGTGTTCAAAGCGTTCGGACGAGCCCTTCGGATGGCGATTGAGCCCGATGAACGCATGGCAGGTGTTATCGCCTCTACCAAAGGCTCGCTGTAACCGTTTCGGAGCTTTCCTGATATGAAAACCCTCGCCATTATTGATTACGGAATGGGCAACCTCCATTCCGTCAGCAAGGCCGTGGAGTTAGTGGCGCCGGACACTCGTGTTTTGGTGACGGCCGACCCCGCCCAGATACGAGAGGCGGACCGGGTCATCCTGCCGGGCGTGGGAGCTATCCGCGATTGCATGGCGGAAATTCTCCGGCTTGGAGTGGATGACCTGGTGCGTGAAGTATCAGCGGACCGCCCCCTGCTGGGAATCTGCGTTGGTATGCAGGCACTGATGTCCCGCAGTGAAGAAAACGGCTGGGTAGATTGCATTAACTTATTTCCCTCGGAAGTGCGGTTTTTCGGCAATGACCTGAAAGAAGGTGATGCACGCCTCAAAGTGCCCCACATGGGCTGGAACGAGGTCTATCAGACCACTGACCATCCCGTTTGGCACAACATTCCCGATGGCGACCGATTCTATTTTGTGCACAGCTACTACGCCGAAGCGGAAGGCAATCCGGATATTACCGGCCGCACCCACTACGGTGTTGATCTTGCCGCTGCCGTTGCTCGCGACAACATATTCGCAGTGCAGTTCCACCCTGAGAAAAGTCATCGCGCGGGCCTGCAGTTGCTGAAGAATTTTGTCCAGTGGGCAGGCGCCTAGTCGTTCGGCCCTGCCAGCCTCATTGAAGCCAAACTGACACACTGATAACGGATATACCCCATGCTTATTATTCCCGCCATTGATCTGAAAGACGGTAAATGCGTGCGCTTGCGCCAGGGCCGAATGGAAGACTCGACTGTTTTTTCTGATGACCCTGTTGACGTCGCCACCCGCTGGGTTGATGCCGGTGCGCGCCGTCTGCACCTGGTTGACCTGAATGGCGCGTTCGCCGGCAAGCCGGTTAACGGGGAGATCGTCCAGGCGATCGCCCGCAAACATCCGGACCTGCCGATCCAGATCGGTGGTGGCATTCGTTCTGCCGAAACCATCGAAGCTTATCTTCAGGCTGGCGTCCAGTGGGTCATCATCGGCACCAAGGC
>JBDNIR010000279.1:0-6353 GCA_041688195.1 Marinobacter sp. | reverse complement strand
GGTGCCGTGGTGTTCAGAACCGTACATCTGTTCAAACTGATGGGCGTGCAGTCAGGTCTGGTGTGGATGACCAAGATCCTCACCGACCCGTTTCACGACATCAAGATCTACCAGAAAGCGCCCTACTACATTCTCAAGAGTGAGATGTACGACACTATGGAGGACTGGTACGACGATATGCCGTTTGACCAGCGAGCCTAGAAATCCGGCAGTGAAATGCTCAGGGGAGAGAGATCGTCGGTACCATTGGCATAGTCTGCGGCAAACTCTGAGGCAGGCCATACCGGCAGATAGTTGGTTCCATGTTTGTCGCACCTTCGATAGCTCTCGCTGACAAAGGTCCCACCGTTTACGGAAAAGTAAACGCCTCCTACGAGAACCAAGATGATGGTGTCAATGATGCTTGGAAGCTGCAAAGCAACGCTTCACGCCTGGGTGTCAAGGGCGACGCATCATAACTGCCTCAGGACCGCGCCCAGCAACTCGATATTGCCCGCATGCAATCCGGTGATCGAGATGCCGCCAGAATTGTTCCCGTTCGGTCGGGGCCATGCGGATGTCTCCCTGGATTGAATCAGAGAATCAGTGTCTTCAAGCAGGGCTCTGGAATACAGATGCTGGTTTAGTGGCGCTTACGGTAATCCACCACGGTTCCGTAGCCAATATTGAGCGACTGGGCGATGCCACGATAGCTCAGCCCCGCTTCATGCCGAAGACGTAGAATGTCTTTAATTTTGCGCATTGATAGTCTCATCTTGGCCACCGCTCACACTCCTTGCATTGGGGAAGGCCGGAAGGTTAGCAGTGTTCGATTCAAATCAATGCGTTAGATTAGTTTCCGGAAGCCAGTGACCTGTCGTTCTGGATTCCGATCACCGATTCTGGAAAAATCGGCAAAAGTGATCGGATTAAACCAGAATTGATGATCGGAATGGGGCGTCACTGTCCAAGCAATGTCAGTGTGTCGTCGTGGTCATGGTCGTCGTTCCAGCGCTCAATGATGCTCAGATCGTCGAAATCCAGATCACTCACTGAAGCGTTGGAGGTTATATCCCAACAGAAGAGCGGTACCGCCCTTTAAAACGCCACTGAATAGGTGGCAAATGCCGGGTAATAGCACCTTCTGTGACCACCGCCTCGCGGTGGGTGAGGGTCCCGCCTGCATCTTCGCCTGTCCGTCGGACGCCCGGCCTCAGCCGGCACCGGCCGACTCACGCCGGCTGGCCAGTCCATTGCCCAGGATAGCCAGTGCCATGACCACCGCCCCGGTGACTTCCACCATGAGGTTCGGGTAGAAGACCGCGACGACCGCTGGCAACAGCACCACTCGCACCGGCCAGGACATTCGAGTGAACAGATAGCCCTCGAGTACCGCGGCGAAGGCTCCCAAGGCCAGGAAGGCGATGACCACGTTCCAGACGATCAGCGGGACAGGACCACCGACGATGAAGGCCGGGTTGTAGACCATGAACAGCGGGATCAGGTAGAGACCCTTGGCGAACTTCCATGCCTGAAAGCCGGTTTCCATAGGCTTGCTGCCGGCGATGGCCGCCCCGGCGAAGGCCGCTAGGGCGATGGGAGGCGTGACGTTGGAGTCTTGGGAATACCAGAACACCACCAGATGGGCGATTAGCAGGGGCACCCCGAACTCGGCGGTCAGCGCCGGCCCGACCAGCACGATCAGCACGATGTAGCTGGCCGTTACCGGCAGCCCCATGCCCAGCACCAAGCTGGCCAGCAGCACCATCACCAAGGCCAGGAGCAGGTTGCCGCCGGAGAACGCGATCATCATCGAGGAGAACTTCAGCCCCAGCCCGGTCAGCCCCACCACACCGACGATGATCCCCGCCACGGCGCAGGCCATGGAGACGGCCACCGCATTGCGAGCGCCGAGCTCCAGGCCCGCGAACAGGATCACTAGGCCCTTCTTCACGGCGGTGTAGAGGCTCGAACCGGTCACCGGGTGGCCCCGCCCCGGCGCCACGAAGAGGAACCAGACGGCGAAGCGCATCGCCGCCACCACCAGCATGGTGATCACGGCATAGAAGCCCACCCGCATGGGCGACATGTTCATCACCAGCAGCCAGACCAGCACCCCCAGGGGCAGCAGGAAATGCCAGCCGGCCGCCATGACATCGCGCATCTGGGGAAGCTCCGAGCGGGCCATGCCCTGCATGCCCTGCTTGAGGGCGATGATATGCACGAAGAGATAGACGGTACCGAAGTACATGGCCGCTGGCAGGATGCTGACCTTAACCACTTCCAGGTAGGGCAGCCGCGTGTATTCGGCGATCAGGAAGGCGCCCGCCCCCATCAGCGGCGGCATGATCTGCCCCCCGGTGGAAGCTGCCGCCTCGATACCCCCGGCCTGATGGGGCTTGTAGCCCAGGCGCTTCATCAGGGGAATGGTGAAGGCACCGGTGGTCACCACATTGGCGATGGCACTGCCGGAGATCGACCCCATGCCGGCAGAGGCAAGCACCGCCGCCTTGGCCGGACCGCCGCGCTGGCGGCCCGTGGCGGCATAGGCCAGGTCGATGAAGAACTTGCCGGCGCCGGTGCTCTCCAAGAAGGCACCGAAGAGCACGAAGATGAAGATATAGGTCGCCGCCACCCCTAGCGGCAGGCCGAAGATGCCTTCCTGACCCAAGTAGAGCTGACCCACCACGCGGTCGATGTTATAGCCACGATGCTCGAGAATCCCGGGCAGCCACTGGCCGAGCCAGGGCAGCTCTCCGCGAGGCCCGGCGAAGGCATAGACCATGGCCAGGACACCGATGATGGTCATGCCCAGGCCCACCGCGCGGCGGCTGGCCTCGAGCACCGTCAGGGTAGCGATACAGCCGACCAGGATATCGGTCTGGCTCCAGAAGCCGGCACGATTGATGATCTCGTCGAGAAAGAGTACCAGATAGCCACCGGTCACCAGGGCCCCGGCAAAGAAGACCAGATCGATGGCCCCACCGGGCAGCCCGCGAGGGCGGCGTGGTCCAAAAATCGGGAACATCAGGAAGGCCAGCATCATGATCAGCATCAGGTGGATGCTACGCTGGTAGAAGAGCCCCAGCGGTTCGATACCGGCAGAATACAGCTGGAACAGCGACAGCCCCACGGCCACCAGTGTGATAAGCCACAGGATCGGGCGGGAGTGATCCGCCTGGCTGCCGGGCACGATGGGGGAAGTTTCCGAAGCGCTCATCGTGAGTCTCTCGCAGGGTTATCGTTCACTAGGGCGCATCCGGGGGTCGCCAGGCGGATCGTCACCCGCTTGTCGGCCGCCAGACGGCTTAGACTGATGACCCTCTCATCGACCACCAGGCGATGGTCGACGCGCATCGCCCCCACCCGAAGCCGATAGGCGTTGCCCGGCACGGGCTCGTCGATATCCTCAATCCAGTAGCCGCCCTCGCCATCGGAGACCTGACGACCACGCCCGGGGATGTGGTCCAGTCCCGCGGCGAAGTCTGGCAGGTGGCTGCGCACCAGCACCATGCACCCCTCCCGGTGGCGGTAGCAGTCCAGCACCGGAAAGCCCTCGACCGAGTGGTTCCACTCCAAGCACCAGCCCTCGCCTTCGGGCATGGGCAGGCTCACCAGGCGCTCGCCGTCGGCGCCCAGCACCTTCAACTGGGCCTCGTCGGCGGCGCCAGCCTGATCTCCGACCACCAGGGCCGCACAAAGCAGCGAGGCGGGCAGCAAGGCCCGCCTCGCTTTCAGGCGTGAGGACCACATTGACCGTCAGGGATGCTGATGATCGGCGATCTTGGCACCGACTTCCTCATAGTAGCGCAGAGCGCCCGGATGGAAGGCAATAGGCGTGGAATTGACGCTGAAATCGACAGTCGTGTCGTTGGCCGCAGGATGAATGGCGATCAGTTCATCGGTGTGCTCGAAAAGAATACGAGTGATCTGGTAGGCCAGCTCCTCATCCATCTCGCTACTCACCACCAGGATGTTGGGGATGCTGATGGTCTGCACCGCCTCGTCCATGCCATCGTAGAGACCGGCACGCAGTTCATAGGCCGCAAACACCGGCTCCTCTTCCCGGGCATTGGCGATCTCCTCGTCGGTCAGGCCGACCAGGCGGATGTTGCGCGTCGTGGCCAGGTTGAGGATCGAGCTGGTGGGCGGACCCACACTCCAGAAGCCGGCCTCGATGTCGCCGTCGCGGATCGCGTCAGCGGTCTCGTTGAAGTTCAGGCGACGCGCATCGATATCGTCATAGGTGATGCCGTTGGACTTGAGCAGGGCCTGGGCGTTGACCTCGGTACCGCTGCCCGGGGCGCCCACAGAGACCGTCTTGCCCTTGAGGTCGGAGAGCGAGTCGATGCCGGAATCGGCCAGGGTCACGATCTGCAAGGCGTTGGGATAGATCGAGGCCAACGCGCGGATGTTCTCCAACTGGCGCCCCTCGAATGTACCGGTACCGCTGTAGGCCTGATAGACGGTGTCGGCCAGGGCCAGGGCCAGGTCGGAATCACCCCGCCAGACCAGCCCCATGTTCTCCACCGAGGCCCCCGTCACCTCGGCAACCGCACTGGCGCCTTCGATCTCGTTGTTGATCAGCTCGGCCAAGCCGCCACCGTAGGGATAGTAGGTTCCGCCCGTACCGCCCGTGGCGATGGAGAGCTGTTGTGCAACGGCCAGTGGGGCCGTGGCGATCAATGATGCCGCGACGGCACACTTGAAGACTTGCATGGCATTCCTCCCATCCTGTTTCTGGTTATTGTCGGATTAATATCGGGCGTCCAAGAGGAGATGACACCTAGAAACAACCTAGCATGCTTGTAGCGCGACGATCAAGATGAGAAACATGCCGCGCGACCTGAAAAAAATCAATCTGACCCCGATCAAATGCGGAACGGGAAGCGCCCCTCATCCGCAAAACTCTCCGTCAGAGTGTCGAACACTTTCCTGACCCGGGGTGGAACCGGCCCCCGCTGTGGCCGATAAACATACAGGGGTAGCGGCGGCGGCTCGAACTGTCGCAACACCGGAACAAGCAGCCCCTCGCGAATGTAAGGAATCACCAGAAAGGCGGCAATCTGGCCAAAAACCCAGCCATTAAGCACCGCTTGCAGTTCCGCTTCCGGGTCATCGGAGACGAACCGGGGCGACGGGGGCGTGTGGGTAAAACCATTGAATCGCCAGGGCCAGATTCTCCCAGACTTTCGATCAATCCGACCGGATACCGGCTTCTGAATCAGATCTGAAATCATTCGGGGTTCTGCAACCTGTCGCACCAGCTCCGGGGTTGCCACCACCATCAGGGGCACCAGGGCCGCCTGGCGAGCGACAAAACGGTTATCCCGAAGCGCACCGACACGAATACCGATGTCGATCTGGGCGCCCACGGTGTCCGTCACCTCATCTTCCAGCCGAAGGTCAATCAGGCATTCCGGCGCTTTCCTGATCAGCGGTTCCAGCAGGGGCAGGACATGCCCACGACCTACAGAATGGGGCGCCGTTATGCCAACTCGTCCTGCATAGGGCTCTGTTTCAGAAGACCGTGAGTGCTCGAACAGGAGCTCCATCTCCGAAATCAGATTGTTCGATTCACGCAGGAACTTCGCACCAAATTGTGTGATCTGAATCTGGCGGGTGCTTCGGTGGAACAGCAGCTCACCTAGTTGGCCCTCAAGCTCCTTCACGGCACGGCTAATGGTTTGTGGCGAAGTCCCCAGCTGGAAGGCCGCCTCCCGAAAGCTGCTGGACTGGGCAGCCGTGGCAAAAATCTTCAGCAGCCGGAAACGGTCGTACATGGTAACCCCTCAAGCGCAGCCCAACGCGACCACGTCAGTATTCCATTTTGTGGAATTAAGAAAACCAGAAACTTTCCTACCAAACTCAGGTTGTCCGTGTCTACTCTGACGTCACTCCAAAGAAAACTTAAAACCACAACAACAAACCGGGGCTGAAGCTGCCGTTGCGCGCAAAGAGACTGGCGTAGGCCTTACAGGAGTGCACATGTCATTATCTCGTAGAAACTTTCTCAGAAACAGCAAAAACGTCCTGATCGGGACCCTGGCTTTCAGCAATGGCGCCATCGCGCTGATAGCTCCGTCCAGAGCCTGGTCTATGCCTTTGAACAGTCTCACCAGCGCCGAAGGCGAAACTCTTCTCAAGGTTACCCGGCACATTTTCCCCCACGATACACTGGAAGACGCGGTCTACGCCTTTGTTGTCCGGGACCTGGACAAAGCTTCGGCTGGCAGCGACGTGCACAAGCTGCTGTCAGATGGCGTGAAGGAGCTGAACCAACGTGCCGGAGGCCATTGGGCCGGGCTCGGCGCCAGCGAGCAATTCCGCCACGTGGAAGCAATGGCCAAAACTCCGTTCTTCGAAAAGATCCG
>JBDNIR010000278.1:0-9342 GCA_041688195.1 Marinobacter sp. | reverse complement strand
TACCTTGCGGATCTTGTCTTCCGGCATTTCCATGCGCTCGCCGAGCTCTTCCGGCGTTGGCTCGCGGCCCATCTCCTGAAGCATTTGACGGGAGATGCGGTTGAGCTTGTTGATCGTTTCGATCATGTGCACCGGAATACGAATAGTACGCGCCTGGTCTGCGATGGAGCGTGTGATGGCCTGACGAATCCACCAGGTGGCGTAGGTGGAGAACTTGTAGCCACGGCGGTACTCAAACTTGTCTACGGCCTTCATCAGGCCGATGTTGCCTTCCTGAATCAGGTCCAGAAACTGCAGGCCGCGGTTGGTGTACTTCTTCGCGATGGAAATAACCAGACGCAGGTTGGCCTCGACCATTTCTTTTTTGGCACGCCGAGCCTTGGCTTCGCCAATGGAGACGCGACGGTTGATTTCCTTGATGTCCGGAATGTTCAGATCCACTTCGTTCTGAACGTTGGCAATACGCTTCTGCATCCGGACAATCTCGTCCAGACGCTCGCTCATGGGCGCAGCGTAGGGCTTCTTGCTTTTGCTGATCTTGATCGCCCAGTCGAGATTGGTCTCATTGCCCGGGAAGGATTTGATGAAGTCCTTGCGCGGCATTTTGCACTCACGCACACAGATACGCATCATGGTGCGCTCGTTTTCCCGTACCAGTTCGTTGGTGGAGCGAATGACGTTGACCAGTTCATCGAAGGCTTTATTGCCTAGTTTGAACGGTGCAAAAACCTGGCCCAGCTCATTCAGCGCCTGCTGGGTTGATTTATGTCCCCGGCCATGCTTTTCCAGTGCCTTGTTGGCAGCGGCCAGTTTTTCATTCAGCAACTCAAAGCGCAGGCGGGTCTCTTCGGGATCCGGGCCGCTCTCGGTTTCTTCCTCTTCGTCACTGTCGTCATCGCTGTCACTGGAATCATCACTGGTGGCAGGGGGTTTCTCGCCCATGAACGGCTCGGCGCCATCGGGGTCAAGAAAGCCGGTAACGATATCGCTGATGCGGCCTTCGTTCTCGATGATGCGCTCGTAGGCCTGAATCACGGTGCCCGTGGTGCCCGGGAAGTGGGCGATGGCCGCCATCACGTCACGGATGCCTTCTTCGATCCGTTTGGCTATGACGATCTCGCCTTCGCGGGTCAGCAGCTCCACGGTGCCCATTTCGCGCATGTACATGCGCACAGGGTCCGTGGTGCGGCCAGCATCGGATTCGACCGCTGCCAGCGCCGCCGCCGCTTCCGCTGCCGCCGCTTCGTCTGCTGTGGAGTCACCTTCGGCCATCAACAAAGTATCGGCATCCGGTGCAACTTCGGAGACCTGAATGCCCATGTCGTTGATCATCCGGATGATGTCTTCAACTTGATCCGGGTCGGCTATGTCTTCCGGGAGGTGGTCATTAACCTCGGCGTAAGTCAGGTAACCTTGTTCTTTGCCTCGGGCAATGAGGTCTTTCAAACGTGATTTCTGCGAATTGCCTGACATAGACACCCTGTGAACTTGCTTGTATAAGGAAAAAAGTTAAACAACCATTATAGCTGTCGCTCTGTAATTCTGCCACCTGATGGTTAGATGGTGTTCAACCGGTTAAGTTTCAAGTGGCCGTTTGAAATGGCCTGGGGTATTCCTCGCCCTGCTCCTGATGTTATTCTTTCCGTCGGCTCAGTTGTTGTAGCTCCTGGCGCTCGGCTTCCGTTAAATCACCAATGCTACGTTTTTCTGTTAGCAGCGCTGTCAGCCGCTGTTTGTGGGCTGCTTCTTTATTTGGCGTCAGCATTTCACGGGCGCCAGCCAGGGCGTCTTCCCGGGAGGGCAGGTGTTCAATGCCGTCGAACAGCCTGAAAAAACGGGTTCGCGCTGCTGAGTCTGTGGACAAAGCTTTAATCAGTCGTTTCTTGTCCCGCAGCTGTTGCGCCAAGATCCATTCTGCAAAGCCTTTAGCCTGATGAAGCTGGCGGTCTTCCCGGCAGAGCTCAAGCAGCTCGGAAGCCATTTCGGGCGCCTCCAGCAGTGCCTGGCACACCATGGTGTCCCGGCTCAGCTTTACATTGACCCGGGCTTCCTGGATGCGGGTCTGGCGCTCGCCATTGCGATAGACATAAGCTTTCTTGCCGCCGTCCTGGGTTTTGCTTTGCCAGTCCCTGCGTCCGCCGCACAGTCTTAGCATCTCGTGCCACATGGCATCCCGCAGTGTGCAGCGCGGCATTTTGTTGAGCATGGGCTCAACCCTGGCCCGCAACTCGCCGCGGTGCTCAGGTAAATTCAGATCCAGCCCCTGGCTCTGTCGGTTAAACAAATAACGCGACAGTGGCGTAGCGCCATCCACTCTTTTCTGGAAAGCTTCCGAGCCCTCCTGACGAATCAGCGTGTCCGGGTCTTCGCCCTCCGGCATCATCAGAAACTGGAGGTGCAGCCCATCGGTCAGCAGTTCCAGCGCATTTTCCATCGCACGGTCCGCCGCTCGATAACCGGCGTTGTCGCCGTCAAAACAGAACACCAGGTGGCGCACCTGCCGGAGCAGGGCCGCCAGGCTGTCCTGATTGGTAGCTGTGCCCATACAGGCAACTGCGTAGTGGATGTCGTGTTGCGCCAGCGCAATCACGTCCATATAGCCTTCTACTACCAATAACCGGTCGAGCTGACGGATGGCCTGGCGGGCCTCATGAAGGCCGTAGATCTCCCGACTCTTATGAAATACATCAGACTCCGGAGAGTTGATGTACTTCGCCTTGTCCTCCCCGAGGGTGCGTCCGCCGAATGCAACGGTTTTTCCCCGGGTGTTGCGAATCGGAAACATGATCCGGTTACGAAACAGGTCTCTTGGCCGGTCATAGCGGTCAGACACAGTACCGGTTTCAATCAGTGGGTCCTGAACGTCTTTGCCCGCCGAATCAAACAGCGCTGTACCCGTACCCGGCGCATACCCGAGCTGGTAGAGCTCGATAATATTCTGGTCAAGTCCGCGTTGAGCCAGATAGTCCCTGGCAAATGCCGCATCAGGGCCTTTGAGCGCAGACTGATAGAACCGGCTGGCGTAATCCAGTGCGTCAGTCAGGGTTTTGGCCTGCTGCATTTCCTGCCGCACGGTTTGGTCGTAAGGTACTTCCAGCCCAGCTCGTCGGGCGAGTTCTTCTACTGCATCCGTAAAGCCCAGGCCGTCAAATTCCCGGACGAAGCTGATGGCATCACCATGGGCACCACACCCGAAGCAGTGATAAAAGCCTTTATCCGGCCGAACGTTGAAGGATGGCGTCTTTTCATCATGAAAAGGGCAGCGGGCTTTATAGTTACTGCCGGCCTTCTTAAGCGTGACGCGAGAACCAATCAACTCCGCCAGATCAATGCGATCCAGTAGATCTTCAACAAACCGTTGAGGGATCAGTCCGCTCATGGAATCTCCGCTGACAGAGAACACGCCGGGAATCAGCCGTAAAAAACACCATAGCCAAAAATGCCGCCGAAGCCAGGCCCCGGCGGCATTTTGGGTTTACCTCGATACCCGTTCAGGGCGCGAGGTAATCGGTTTGGCGTACAGCAAAGAGCAACAGGTACTGGCGTAATCGCCTAGTACAAACGCTCGAATTTACGCTGTTCCCGCTGAAGCTTCTTGAGATGACGCTTGACGGCTGCAGCTGCCTTGCGCTTACGAACGGATGTCGGCTTCTCGTAGTGCTCACGACGACGAACTTCCGACAGCACGCCTGCTTTCTCGCAGGAGCGCTTGAAACGGCGCAGGGCTACGTCAAACGGCTCATTCTCTTTCACTTTAACAGCTGGCATTCGAAAATCACCTACCTGATAGATTCAGTTTTATGTAGGAAGAGTGCAGATTAGGTCTACCCGTATCTGTTGCGACACATGGCGACTCATTGCTCGCCAGCCTTGTGCTGCGATCTCTTCGGCTATTTGCCTGGCCCGATTGGATAAAAATAGACCAGTGCATAATTAAGGGCGGCAATGATAGCGCCTAGGGTTGGTCTAGGTCAACGCCTTGAGGATTATTCTGAAGAGAATGCGAAGTTGTCTGGTAAAATGCTGTTCACTCTGTTCCATGGACTCAAATGAAGCGGTCTTTATGCTGATTCTTGGTATTGAAACCTCCTGTGATGAAACCGGTGTGGCGCTCTACGACAGCCAGCGCGGCTTGCTTGCCCATGCCCTGTTCAGCCAGATTGATATGCATGCCGATTATGGTGGTGTGGTGCCTGAGCTGGCCTCCCGCGACCACGTTCGTAAACTCCTGCCGCTGTGTGACCAGGTGCTGATGGAGGCGGGCGCCGTTCGCGCTGATATCGAGGGCATTGCGTACACTGCCGGGCCGGGGCTGATCGGAGCCCTTATGGTTGGAGGCGCCGTGGCTCACGCCCTGGGTTTCGCGTTGGGGGTGCCTGTTCTGGGTGTTCATCATATGGAAGGCCACTTGCTGGCGCCCATGTTGGAGCCTGACCCTCCGGCGTTTCCCTTTATTGCGTTGCTGGTGTCGGGCGGCCATACGCAGTTGGTCAAGGTGGACGGCATCGGAGAGTATACTTTGCTGGGCGAATCGGTGGACGACGCAGCTGGTGAGGCGTTCGATAAAGCTGCCAAGATGCTGGGGCTGGATTACCCGGGCGGCCCACGCGTAGCGGCGCTGGCTGAGCAGGGTACGCCGGGGCGTTACCGGTTCCCGCGCCCAATGACCGACCGTCCGGGCCTGGATTTCAGCTTCAGTGGTCTGAAAACGTTCACTCTCAATACAGTCACTGCGGCTGAAAAGTCGGGTGGTCTCGATGATCAGACCCGTGCGGATGTTGCTCTGGCTTTTGAAACAGCGGTGGTGGATACGCTCACCATCAAGTGTCGTCGGGCTATCGAGCAGACCGGCTGCAAACGCCTGGTTATTGCTGGCGGAGTCAGTGCCAATAAGAGCTTACGTGCCGCGCTTGAAGCCATGACCGCAAAACTACGTGCCGGTGTCTTCTACGCTCGCCACGAATTCTGTACCGACAATGGTGCCATGATTGCCTATGCGGGATGTCAGCGGTTGCTGGCGGGTCAGCGGGATGGTGATCGCATCATCTCACTGCCGCGCTGGCCGATGGATACTTTGCCGCCCATTCACCAGCCCAGACAGAACGGGCTGGTGGACTGACCGGCGTCGAAAGGGCTATGGCTCAGAGTGGTGTTTCCCGGTTCTGAGCCAGCCTGATCAGGTTATTACGATGACGCACTACGATCAGGATCGCCAACAGACCAAACAGTGGCAGCGTTGACGGTTCAATCACCGCGCTGACTGCTGGCCCTGTAATCACTGCAAGTACCGAAGCCAAAGCAGATATGCGCCATCGCCACATGGCCAGCACCCACACGCCTGCCAGAATTAGCGTGGTTGCTGGTGCCATCGCCAGGCCGGCGCCCAGTGCGGTCGCCACGCCCTTACCCCCCTGGAACCGATAGAATACCGGCACCATGTGACCGGTAACGGCGCACAGGGCAACAACAGCTTGAATGTAGATGGAATACTGAAACTGCTGGGCAAGCCATACCGGTAGCCAGCCTTTACCGGCGTCGAGGGCAAGCGTAAGAACCGCAGGTGGCCAGCCACCAATGCGAAAGACGTTGGTGGCGCCGGGATTGCCCGAGCCCTGCGCGCGGGGGTCGGGCAGACGCCAGAGCCAGCAGACGGGCATGGCGAACAGTACCGACCCGGCGGCGTAGGCGGCAAAACAGAGTACGACCAGAAACAGAGGTTCCATAGGCGAAGACTTGTACCGGTGGTTTATGCGAAAATTGCCCGGCGCACGAGGCGCAGTTTGCACGCTTCCAAGGTATCGGTTTGGCGTGTTGCAATCAATCAGCCATCAGTCGGGTAGCCGGCATTGATGATGGCCCGGCTCGGGGTACGGCAGACGTGACGGATACAGTACTGATCGAAGGCCTGGCGGTCGAAACCGTCATCGGGGTATACGATTGGGAGCGGGATGTTCAGCAACGCTTGCTGATTGACCTGGAGCTGGCCTGGGATAACCGGGTGCCTGCAGCTTCAGACAATGTGGCTGATGCGCTGGATTATGCGTCGGTGAGCCAGCATGCGATTGAGTATTTCGGTAACCAGCAGCCTCAGTTGCTGGAAGCCGCTGCTGAATCATTGGCCGCGAGCCTGCAAGCAAGGTTTGGTGTGGCTTGGCTAAAACTGGTCATCCGCAAGCCCGGTGCCGTACCCCAGGCTCAGTCCGTGGGGGTGAGTATCGAACGGGGACAGCGGGGATGAATGCAGCCGCCACGGTTCATATAAGCATTGGCAGCAACATTGAGCGGGAGCACCATATAACCGCAGCACTGGATGCGCTGGCGCTAAAATTTGGTGACCTGGACATTTCCACTGTTTATGAAAGTGAAGCGGTGGGTTTTGACGGCGAGCATTTCCTGAATCTGGTGGTTGGTATACAGGCTACCTACTCGGTCGCTGAGCTGTCCCGGATATTCAAGAAAATCGAAGCGGACAACGGACGCCGCCGCGGTCAGCCCAGATTCAGTGCCCGGACCCTGGATCTGGATATTCTTACCTATGGCGACTGCACCGGCAACGTGGAGGGTGTTCAGTTACCCCGGGGTGAGATCCTCAAGAATGCATTTGTGTTGAAGCCCCTGGCAGAGATTGCTCCCGAGGCGGTGCATCCTGTGGCGGGCAAAACCTATCGCCAGCTTTGGCAAGCCTACGATCGCGACCAGAAACTTTGGCCGGTGCCTTTCAGCTGGCAGGGGAGGACTATCTCACCGCGCCCTGCCAACTGATCCAAGGCCAGCCAGAGCTCTTTACTGACCACTTCCATGCCGGTTTCGAAACAGCTGGATCAGCCCTGCCGTCGAGCTGTCGGTCTTGCCTTCTTCCAGCGTGGGTGCCATTAGTTGGTCAAGAATGCCTTTGCCGAGTTGCTTGCCCAGCTCAACCCCCCACTGATCGAACGAATCAACATCCCAGATCACGCCTTGCACAAACGTCCTGTGCTCATACAGTGCTACCAGCGCCCCGATGCTCTCCGGAGTGGCTCGCTCAAATACCAGAGTATTGCTGGGCTTATTGCCCGGGATCACTTTGTGGCGGACAAGGCGATCGATCTCAGCCGGGGCCAGACCTTCTGCCTCCAGTTCAACCCGCGCTTCCGCTTCGTTCTTGCCCTGCATCAACGCTTGGGTCTGGCTCAAACAGTTGGCAAACAGGATGGCGTGGTGATTGCCAATCGGGTTGTGGGTCTGAAACGGTATGATGAAATCTGCCGGTGACAATTTGGTGCCCTGATGCAGCAACTGATGGTAAGCGTGCTGGCCGTTGGCCCCGGCGCCACCCCAGATGATTGGGCCGGTCTGGTAATCAATCGGCTCACCGGCCTGAGTCACGCATTTGCCGTTGCTTTCCATGTCCAGTTGCTGGAGATGGGCGGGCAGGCCCCGAAGATAATGATCATAGGGCAGGATGGCATGGGCATCTGCACCCCAGAAATTGCCATACCATACCCCCAGAAGGCCGAGAATAACGGGCAGGTTCTGCTCCAGGGGCGCGGTGCGGAAGTGTTGGTCCATCTTGTAAGCGCCTGTCAGTAGCGCCCGGAAATTATCCATGCCTATGGTGAGGGCGGTTGGCAGACCTATAGCTGACCACAGGGAGTAGCGTCCGCCCACCCAGTCCCACATGGGGAAGATGTTTTCTTCCTTGATTCCGAATTTCACAGCCTCTTGGGTGTTGGCGGTAACTGCCACAAAGTGTTTGCTGATGGTATCCTGGGAGCCACCGTTCTGCATAAACCACTGCCGTGCCACCTCGGTGTTCTCCAGGGTTTCCTGGGTACGGAAAGACTTGGACTGGATCAGGAACAGGGTGGTATCCGGGTCAAGATTCCGCAGCACCTCAGAAATGTGGGTGCCGTCAATGTTGGCCACGTAGTGGCAGTTCAGTTGCCCGCTCCAGTAGGGCTTGAGTGCCGCTGACACCAGTTTGGGGCCGAGGAAGGAGCCGCCAATGCCGATGCTGACCACGTCGGTGAAGGGCTTATTGGTGAAGCCGCGCCATTGAGTACTGTGGACCCGCCAGACGAAATCCTCCATCCGGGCCAGGGTACTACGGACTTCGGGCATGATGTCCTTGCCGTCAACCTCGATACTGTCATTCGCCAAGTTGCGCAGGGCTGTGTGCAGGGCCGGGCGGTTCTCGGTGATGTTGACGCGCTCGCCCCGAAACATGGCTTCCATCCGCTCCGGAAGATTGCAGCTCCGGGCCAGCTTGACCAGAAGCTTGAGCGACTCATCGGTGATCAGGTTTTTTGAGTAATCGAGGGTAAAACCGGCGGCTTCCAATAAGTAGCGTTTGAAGCGCTGCGGGTCCTGGTTAAAAAGGTCCCGCATGTGAACGCCTTGCATGCCAGCCTGGTGTTCTATCAATGCCTGCCATTCCGGGCCGCTGGTGAGCGAGGGGGTTGCCTGGGACATTGCGGATTCCTTCCGTTGAGCGTGATTAGCGTTTGATTGACAGGTTATCGATGAGTCGCGTGGTGCCAAGAAAAGCAGCCACCAGAACGGTGAGGTATGGGTCCTCCGCTTTGGCGGGTTTCAATGTCAGACTGTTGACAATATAAACGTAATCAGGGCGAAAGCCTTTATCTGAAAGCAATGTGCGGGCTTTGTTCTCAAGCTTTGTATAGTCAGTCGCACCGTGCGCCAGGGCGGTGGCGATCTCATCCATGGTGTTGAAAATGGTTGGCGCAACAGCTCGCTCCTCTGCTGTGAGGTAACCGTTGCGGGAGCTCTTGGCAACACCGTCAGCGTCGCGAATCGTGGGCGCACCAATGATTTCAACCGGAATGAACAAATCTTTTGTAAGCTTGCGGATAACCGCCAGCTGCTGGAAGTCCTTTTCGCCGAACACGGCGACATCGGGCTGTGTCATGTTGAAGAGCATGGTGACAACCGTCGCTACCCCCTCAAAGTGTCTGGGCCGGCTGGCGCCACAGTGACCCTCGCTTACTTCGGGCACGATGACCTGGGTCTGCCGGGCGAGCCCTTCGGGGTAAACTTCCTCCGGCGAGGGCGCGAATATCAAGGAATTGCCTGCGGCCTGAAGCCTGTCCTGGTCCTTCTGCAGGGTGCGAGGGTAATTATCCAGATCTTCGTTTGCGCCGAACTGCATCGGGTTAACGAAAATACTGGTCACTACCACGTCAGCAGCCTGGCGGGCTTGCTCGACCAGTGATATGTGACCTTCATGGAGGTTGCCCATGGTTGGCACCAGGCCAATGCGCTTCCCCTGCTGGCGGTAGCCGCTGAGAGCGGCGCGTAATTCTTTCAACGTATGAATGGTTCTCATGCCTTGAACGTATGCTC
>JBDNIR010000277.1:0-10547 GCA_041688195.1 Marinobacter sp. | reverse complement strand
GGGGGCTTCCCGGATATCGCGCCCCAGCACGAACTGTTTACCCATGATACCCATAGCCTTGTACATGGCACCGCGTATGACCGGTTCGCCACTGTGTTTGACCAAACGATTCCAGACATTCGACGGTGAACCATCAAGACGTTTGTCCATCTTGACCACACGACCAGTCAACAACAGGCCCCAGGTGGATGCGTTGACCAGGGTGGATTCGCTGCGTCCGACATGTTTTTGCCAGTCTGCCACCGACATTTTGTCGTGAATCAGAGCGTCAGCAGTATGTTTGTCTGGAATACGCATCAGCGCCTCTGCCAGACACATCAGCAAGATGCCTTCCTGGGTGTCGAGACTGTACTCCTGCAGCAGGGCGTCGATCATGTGAACCGAATCGTCCTGCTCTCTGACCTTTTTAATCAGGTTGGTGGCTGTTTCAGTAACCAGCCGATACTCGGCCACATCACTTTGGGCCAGGGCAATAAGCTCTTTGAGATACTCAGTTTCATCGATCGAATAATTGCCGACAATACCCTGCCAGAAAAAGGAGCGGGGTTGCTCCTGAAATGCAGGTTCGAGAACCTTACTCGCCTTGAACATAAGCGTTTCTCAGTGCCAAAATCAAAGTTAATGTCAGGAAATAAAATGCCCCGGCCACTGGGCTTTCCGACAACAGTAATCTGTTACCTTAATTTAGTGTGGCTAAAATTTAATGACTTACAAAAACCTACGCTTTTTTTGCAAAAACATCCGATTCTTTGCTTTTCTAATCAATTATTGGCGCTTTTGCTTCTTTAAAGCGTAATGCGGAAGGAGTAGTGCCCCGATGTTTTTGTAGCGCGTTGGTTAAAGCGCCCTGGCTGGAAAAGCCTGTGCGAAAGCTGATTTCCGAAATTGTAAGGCTGGTTTCGGAGAGCAACTGAATGGCCTGCTCAAGTCGGGTTTGTAAAAGAAACTGGTGGGGAGTTATGCCGGTGATAGCTCGAAATGTTTCATGAAAACGGCTGACGCTCAAGCAGGCAACCCCGGCCAGATCCTGTACGGTGATCTTTTTATGAAGATTCTCCATAACGTAACGGCGAACGGTGTCGGGGCTCAGGCCGGTTCGACTCGCCGGACCTTTACTGGTTCTGCCAATACGCTCCGACATGCAGTGCAGAATGCCGGCCGCGAGATGGCGGTGCATCGCCTGGTTATCCGGAGCCCGGCTGAATTCTCCGGCACAGAGTTGAACCAGCCCCTGTAGGCGGTTATCCATACCCATGTTGCGGGTTCGCTCAAATAACGGTGCCAAGCGCTCATAATCGCTGTGCGCAGGGTTATTAAGGGCGGGAAAGTAAGGGTCGAGATCAATGACGAGCACATGGTTACGCTCGTCGCCACGGTAATCGTGGCGGGTATCGGTGGGAACCAGACAGGCGTTCCAGGTGTCTAACCTGGCACCAACACCATCAACACTGACTTCAGCCTCGCCACCAACACCAATCACCAGCTGATGATGCTCATGTCGGTGCTGGCAAGCGGATTCCGGGAGCTTGATAAGTCGTGCGTTCAGCATAGGCGAATGTCGTGCACCCTGAGTAACAACGTGACTTTATTAAAGCAGACTCAAGAAGGACTTGCACGAGTCTGGTCAGACCACATCAATCAGGACTGGCCTCACTGATGATATTCCGAAGCAGTAACGTCACTTGTCCGGTCACATTATTCAGGGGCTGAACTGCGTTGATCACGCGGTACTGAAAGGGCGATTTCCTGGCACGATCCAGATAAACGGCTCGGATCCGCTCAAAAAACGCAATGGCTTCCTGCTCAAACCGATCAAGCTCGCCCCGCGTCCTTGCTCTCGCCATCCCCACCTCTACCGGTGCGTCAAGCAGAATGACGTGATCCGGGCGGGTAGCCCCCTGCACCAATGCCTCGAGCTGTTCAATTCGGGCGGTGGGAACACCCCGGCCGCCGCCCTGATAGGCATACGTCGCGTCGGTGAACCGGTCACACAGAACCCATTGTCCAGCCGCCAGTGCGGGCAGTATCAGAGTATGCAGGTGCTGTGCGCGGGCAGCGAACATCAATAGCAATTCGGTGGTTTCATTAACCGTTTCGTCTCTGGGCGTTAATAATAATTCCCGGATCGCTTCCGCCATCGGCGTACCGCCTGGCTCACGGGTCACAATCACATCAATCCCTGCTGACCTGAGTGTGGCCGCAGCGTGCTGTAGCTGAGTCGATTTCCCAACCCCCTCAGTGCCCTCAAAGGTAATGAAACGTCCTCGCTCGATCATTCCTCCGCATCCTTATCGACTGCTGCGGGTGGCAAGGAGCGATAATCCGAACGCCTCTGAAGCTGGTAGACTCTGACGGCCTTCTGGTGCTCTGCCAGGGTTCGCGAAAACTGATGAGTGCCATCACCCTTGGCAACAAAGTAGAACGTGTCACCCTCTGCAGGATTCAATGCGGCGTAAATCGCTTCACGCCCTGCCAGTGCAATAGGTGTTGGTGGCAAGCCGTTAATTCTATACGTATTATAGGGGGTAACAGTCTGCAGATCTTTGCGTCCGATGCGGCCCTTATAGAGGTCGCCCATGCCGTAAATAACAGTGGGGTCTGTCTGCAAGCGCATACCTTTCTGCAAACGACGCACAAATACGCCCGCTACTTCATCACGCTCCTCTGGCACACCGGTTTCACGCTCAACAATGGATGCCATGATCAAAGCTTCGTAGGCACTCTCGTAAGGCAAACCATCCGCACGGACCGCCCACTCTTCGGCCAATACCTGATTCATCTTTTCATAAGCCCGGCGGAGCATATCAAAATCGCTAGCCTGACTATTGAACAGATAGGTGTCCGGGGAAAACCGCCCTTCCGGATGCTCGCCTTCTGCCCCCAGCGTCGTCATGATCTGTTCGGCGCTCCAGTCGGTCGTTACCTTCGCCAGCCGGGCATTGCTCGCAAGAACGTCGCGTAAGTCGCTGAAAGTCGTGCCTTCAATAAACTGGACACTCCACGTCTTTACCCGGCCAGCCACCATCGCATCAAGCATGTCTTTGGTCGTCTCGCCATCCCTGAATTCGTACTCGCCTGTTTTAATTTTTGTCTGCTCGGGATAAATCCTGCCGTAGAGACGCAACCAGAAACTCTCCGCCACCAACCCCCCGGATTCCATTGAGCGCGCTATTGCATCAAACGAGCTGCCAGCAGGCACCTCGAACATTACCGGCTCCTCCAGGACAATTGGCGAATTAAGGCTCTGCAAGCCCTGCCACGCCCACAGGCCGGTTCCGGCAATAGCAAGAATAAGCCCACACACCAGAGCAATCGCGAGGGATTTAATCAAAAGCATTATTCCATGAAGAGTTGTTGGTCGACGATTGTCGCAAGGCGGGCATCAACAGGCAACCGGATATCACCTACCTGGCGAACCGGGACAACTCCGATGACACTGTTCATCAACCACAGGCCGAGGAAATCTGGCTGGGTGAGAATAGTGGGCATAATGACTTGCTCACACACGGTCTCGCCCCGACTGCCCAGCAGAGATACAACGTGGCCCTGCATGGTTCCTGCAACTGCCAGGCTTGAAACCGCTGGCATCACCCAATGCTCTACCAGACGCACCAGGATGTTGGTGCGAGTGCCCTCCAGTAAATGCCCGGCACTGTTGACCATCAGTGCCTCGTAGCAGTCATCGGGCATAGCCTGGCTTGCCATCACCTGGTCAAGCCGGGCGAGAGACTTAAGACCCGCCATACGAGGGTGCACAAGCAGTTCATGGGAAGAAATACAAGCCACAACACCCCCGCTGGAAGGCATTGTGGGCATAGGGTGGGCGCTGACAATCAACCTCGGCGCTGCCGCAATGGCAGGGCGATAGCCCCGGCCTCCACTGCCCCGAGTGAGCATCAGTTTGAGAACCCAGTCCTCTGGGCGGGCATAGTGTTCTGCAGCTTCGTCAATGACGCCCTGGAGCAGTCCTGGCTGCAAAGGGATTGCCAGTCGTTCCGCGCCCTCTAAAAGCCTGGCAACATGGCGTTGCCTCAGCGTCGGATGATTGGCCTGGACCCTGATGGTTTCAAAAACCCCGTCTCCGTATGCCAGGCCTCGGTCACTCGCCGGAACGTCTTCCTGATCCGCCCAGATTACAGTTGCCACAGCTTGTTCAGGCTTCGTAGCGACTGAAAATCAGGGTGCCGTTAGTACCACCAAAACCAAACGAATTGGATAACGCCACACGAACATCACCCTTACGGCATTCGTTCGCGACGAAATCCAGATCGCAACCTGCATCGGGATTGTCCAGGTTGATGGTTGGCGGCAACAAGCCGTCACGAATCGCCAGCAGTGAGAAAATTGCCTCAACTGCACCGGAAGCGCCCAGCAAGTGGCCAGTCATCGATTTGGTGCTGCTAACAGCCAGTTTATAGGCATGGTCACCAAATACTTCTTTCACCGCAGCAACTTCGGCTACATCACCGACCTGAGTGGAGGTTCCGTGAGCATTGATGTACTGGATATCTGACGGGTTGATACCCGCATCCCGAATCGCATTTCTCATGGACCGTTGGGCGCCCTCGCCAGACTCCGGCGGGGAAGTAATGTGATGGGCATCGTCGCTCATACCAAACCCGATCACCTCACCGTAAATGGTCGCTCCACGTTTCAGTGCGTGCTCAAGCTCTTCAAGTACCATGACGCCTGCGCCGTCGCTGAGCACAAACCCGTCCCGGTCCTTGTCCCAGGGACGACTTGCCCGCTCGGGCTCGTCGTTGCGGGTTGAAAGTGCCCTTGCTGCCGAAAACGCCGCAATACCGGTCTTGGTAGTTGCCATCTCCGCACCACCGGCCAGCATCACATCCGCGTCACCATACACAATCGTTCGTGCGGCGTAGCCAATATTATGAGTACCCGTAGTACACGCGGTGGTGATCGCAATATTCGGGCCCTGGAAACCAAATCGAATTGCCACATTGCCGCCCACCATATTAATAATGGTGGCCGGAACAAAGAATGGCGACACCTTGCGGGGCCCACTTTCATGTAGCGCAATCACATTTTTTTCAATAAATTCCAGCCCGCCGATACCCGAGCCAATAGCCACCCCGACGCGTTCTTTGTCGAGTTGCTCGAATTTCGTGAGGCCACTGTCTTCGACAGCCTGTTGCGCAGCTATAAGGCCATATTGTAGAAAGGCGTCCATCTTACGGGCGTCTTTGGGGGAGAGATAAGACTCGAAATCAAGATCCCGAACAGCGCCACCAATCCTGGTGTTATAGCCTGTCGCATCAAAGCGGTTGATGGGCGCAAT
The DNA here is from genome assembly GCA_041688195.1 of Marinobacter sp. GTDB lineage: Bacteria > Pseudomonadota > Gammaproteobacteria > Pseudomonadales > Oleiphilaceae > Marinobacter. Next base: position 5,248 of record JBDNIR010000277.1, on the reverse strand, counting down.
GCCGCTACGCCCTGCCTTGATACCTTCCCATGACGATGCCACATCGTTCCCAAGCGGGGAAAGCATGCCAAGACCTGTAATCACAACACGTCGTTCAGCCATAATGCCCTTCACCTAAGCAGACCACCAGAATAACCTGACAGCTCCGCCTTCAAGTCTGATAGTTCTGGTTCAAACCGTAATATTCACCAATAAAAAAGCCGTCCTCTCAGCAAACTTCAGGACGGCTCATGCTTGGCGTATTAATCGAGCGGAGTATCAGGAGTGCGAGACGATATAGTCGATCGCGTCCTGAACGCTGGCGAGCTTCTCTGCGTCCTCGTCAGGTATCTCAGTCTCAAACTCTTCCTCAAGTGCCATGACCAGCTCAACGGTGTCCAGTGAGTCAGCGCCAAGGTCCTCTACAAAAGAAGATGAGTTTTGAACTTCGGATTCTTTAACGCCGAGTTGTTCACAGACGATCTTCTTTACGCGCTCTTCAACTGTACTCATAATTTCCTCACTTTGATGTCAACCAAGCAACTTGTTGGATTGCCAGTTTAGTTTAAACCCTACCAGCAAACAAGCAGGGGTGTGTTCTAAAGTCTTGTGCTACAAGGGCTTGCGCAAAGCTTTAGCCCATAAACATACCGCCATTCACGTGAATGGTTTCACCCGTCACATAAGCGGCTGCCTCGGAAGCCAGAAACGCCACAACTGCGGCGACCTCCTCAGGATTCCCCAAACGACCAGCGGGTATAACTTCCATCATAGCGTTACGCTGCTTATCGTCCAGTTTTCGAGTCATATCCGTATCAATAAAACCCGGGGCAACGCAATTTGCCGTGATACCACGGTTGCCCATCTCCTTTGCCAGGCTTCTTGTCAGACCTTCCACGCCTGCTTTGGCGGCGCAGTAATTCACCTGACCAGGGTTGCCCATACCAGCAACGACCGAACTGATATTGATGATACGCCCCCAGCGAGCTTTTGCCATACCCCTAAGGACCGCTTTACTGGTCCGGAATACACTCGCAAGATTGGTCTCGATGACAGCAGACCAATCGTCATCTTTCATTCGCATCAGCAGATTGTCGCGGGTTATACCTGCATTATTGACGAGAATCTGGGGCGCCCCCAACTCGTCTGTAACATGCTTGAGACCTGTTTCAATACTGGCTGGATCGGATACATCCATCACAATACCGAAGCCTTTGAAACCACCAGATTTGAGCTCCGCCGTAATGGATTCGGCCCCTGCTTCGCTGGTAGCGGTACCTACAACTTGTGCACCCTGTTCGGCAAGAGCTTTAGCAATTGACTTACCGATTCCGCGAGTTGCACCGGTCACAAGAGCGATTTTGCCGTCAAGAGACATGGCTGGTTTCCTTTACCTTTTTCGTCCACGAAGGACCCATGAATTAATTCTGCTTAAGAGCAGCCACCGCAGCCGACATCGCGTCTGGTGTTTCCAAACCATGTACCGTCAGGCTGCGATCAATACGCTTGATCAGCCCTGCCAGTACCTTACCCGATCCACACTCAATGGCATTGGTTACATTTCTTGCTACCAGGGCGTTGACTGAATCGGTCCACAATACTGGAGAGTATAGCTGCTTCACGAGGTTAGCTTTCAGCACTTCGCTATCCTGCTCGACCGAAGCGGATACATTCTGAATAACCGGTATGACAGCGTTGTTAAAGCTGACTTCATCCAGCGCGGACGCAAGCTCCTCAGCCGCATCTTTCATCAGGGCGCAATGGGATGGAACACTAACAGGCAGAGGCATGGCCTTGCGAGCACCCGCTGACTTGCAAGCCTCAATAGCTCTGTCGACAGCAGCCCGGGAACCGGCAATAACGACCTGGCCAGGAGCATTAAAATTCACTGCGGACACTACATCGCCCTGAGCGGCCTCGGCACATGCGTTGATTACGGCCTGATCCTCAAGACCCAGAATTGCTGCCATGCTGCCCTCTCCAGCAGGAACCGCAGCCTGCATGAGTTCGCCGCGTAAACGCACCAATTTAATAGCGTCGAAAAAGTTGACACTTTCCGCTGCCACCAAGGCACTGTATTCCCCGAGGCTATGGCCCGCCACGAAATCCGGCGAGTTGCCACCCGCAACAAACCATTGTCGCCACAACGCGACGCTGGCAGTCAATAGGGCCGGTTGAGTGACCATCGTCTGGTTAAGCTCTTCGGCGGGGCCGTGCTGACATAGGTGCCAGAGATCGTAGCCCAGCGCCTGGGAAGCCTCAGCGAAAGTCCGTTCAATGATGGGCCAGTCGGCGGCAGTGTCACCAAGCATGCCAACAGACTGAGACCCTTGTCCTGGAAAAATAAAGGCTGATTTCATAAGTGCGATCTTACCGTGATTGTTGATTCCGGGAGATTAGCCAATAGTACAAGGTAACTCGGACATGGGCCATGACAGACGGGAAAGGTTAAAACGGGGCATCAGATCAGAGCAACAAGTCATCCAGACGCTCGTTGATCCGACGAGGTACTTCAAGCTCTACCTCACAGACTGACTGACGTATCGCAGCCAGCATGGCACGCTCATTAGCGTTACCGTGGCTTTTGATAACAACGCCCTGCAAGCCGAGCAAACTCGCACCATTATGACGAGAGGGGTCCATCAGTTTGAGCACGCGACTGAGGATCGGGCGGGCGAGCCAACCAACAAAACGCCCATACAGGTTTCTCGCGAAGGCCTGCTCAAGCAATTCAATCAGTAGTCCAGCAACCCCTTCGCCGGTTTTAAGGGCGATGTTACCTACAAACCCGTCGCAGACAACGACGTCGGCCACATCACGAAACAGGTCACTGCCTTCGACGTAACCGATATAGTTGAGGGTTTCAGACTGGGCCAGCATGTGGGACGCCAGCCGAACCTGCTCATTGCCCTTGATCTCCTCTTCGCCCACATTCAGCAAAGCCACCCGGGGTTCCTGGAGATCATTAATGGCGGAAGCCATAAGCGAACCCATCAGCGCGAACTGATATAGGTTTTCAGCGCTGGCATCAATATTGGCGCCTAAATCAAGCACGTGACAACGGCCACGCAAAGAGGGAATTAGCTTGGTGATCGCGGGACGCTCAATGCCCGGGTACATTCTCAGAATCGAACGCCCAAATGCCATCAGGGCACCGGTATTGCCTGCGCTGACGCAGCCCTGTGCCTCGCCATCTCGCACCAGACGGAGGGCGACGGCCATGGATGAATTCTGTTTGTGGCGAAGTGCATGAGAGGGCCGCTCATTCATCCGGACCACATCCGCAGCCTCGACAATCTGAATTCGCTCATGGGCCGGATTCAACAAAGCCTCAAGCTCACCCGGACTTCCGACCAGAATAAGACTCAAGGCTTCATTTTCACGCACTGCAATCAGGGACGCTGAGACCGCAACAGCAGGACCGAGGTCACCGCTCATTGCATCTACCGCAATGGTGATTGAGCTCACCATCTAACTGACTCGCATTGCCGGATATTGATGGCGACGACTATTCGTCGCGCGCTTCAATAACCTGCTTGCCACGGTAAAAACCATCTGGCGACACGTGATGCCGACGATGGATCTCACCCGTAGTGGAATCCGTAGACAGAGTTGTGGCGCTCAGAGCGTCGTGTGAACGGCGCATGCCACGCTTCGAGCGTGTTTTTCGGTTCTGCTGTACAGCCATGATCTAGCTCCTGACTTTGAATACTAACGTTCGTAAAATCTGAGAGCCGGCACTTGGTTTTCATTGCCAGCTACTCCCGGAATTAATGCTTCTTTGTTTTCAGGCCTGCCAGAGCGCTGAACGGGTTATCCCGCGGCTCTTCAGTAGCCGGAGCTGACGAATCAAGCTCCAGCTCCTCCAGCGCTGCCGAGGCAGGGCATTCCTCTCGCTCATGCTTGGGAAAAGGAGGTACCACTAATAACAGTTCATCTTCTATCAGAGTCCATAAATTCGCGCTGAAGTCTTCCGCGAGATAGGGCTCCAGATCTTTCGGCAGCTGCTTAGCCTGCTTATCGCTGGTTACAAAACCAAGCCTGAATTGTGAAGTGAGTGTTGCAGACATCGGCTTCATACAACGCTGGCACTCCAACACAACCTGCGTTTCCAACTCACCTTCTACCAGCCTGCGGCGCTCGCCATCCTGACCAAAAGTCAGCTTGACGCGACAAACCGCCCCACCGTTCGATGCTTCCGGGGGCAGCGTGCACTCCAGAAATCGCGACAAGGCACCAAGAGGGATAACCCCCTCAAGTTCGGTTTTCTGCTCCGCAAGCCGGTATGGATCGACGGTTTTAGGCAATTCTGCGTTTGACATAGGCGCGCAATTTTAGGGACCTGACTCACTGCTGTCAAAGACTTCATCAGGATTTGAGCCGTTGGCGCCATAAATTACGTGTTTTTACTCATCTCATTGCCCTGACCGACCTGCTGAAAGCCTGGGGAATGAACCCTCTCGCCGAGGCTTACCGCAACTCCAACCGTGACTCCACAATCTGATCCACTATGCCGCTACCAACCGACACGCCAAACTGATCCAGCAGTTCCTTGAATGGCGAACCGCGACGGCTGTAATCCACCAGCTCTTCCTGGCCAACAACTTCCCGGGCAACATAGCTTGAACTACCCAGGCCATCCACCAGACCAAGCTCGACGGCCTGTTCGCCAGTCCAGATTAAGCCAGAAAACAGACGCTCATCATTCGCGAGCCGGTCGCCTCGCCCTGCCTTAACCTGTTCGATAAATTGTGCATGAGTTGTGGCAAGAACCGACTCCCAGAAACTGACCTCACTCTCACTCTCCGGCGAGAAGGGGTCCAGAAAGGCTTTGTTTTCGCCAGCGGTGTACAGACGGCGCTCAACACCGAGTTTATCCATTACACCAGTGAACCCAAACCCTCCGGATACCACGCCGATAGAGCCCACAAGGCTCGCCTTGTCAGCGTATATTTCATCAGCGGCGGCGGCGATATAATAGGCGCCGGAAGCGCCGATGTCTGAAATAACCGCATACAGTTTTTTGTCCGGATACTTTTCCCTCAAGCGCTTGATTTCGTCATAAATATAGCCCGATTGCACAGGGCTCCCGCCAGGGCTATTAATACGCAGCAGAACGGCCCTGGAGCGCTCGTTTTCAAACGCTTCGCGCAAGGCACCGACAATATTGTCCGCACTGGCTTCGGCATCTGACGCGATCGGGCCACTCACCTCGATAATTGCGGTGTGATCCGTGGTGGCAGAATCGAGACTGCTGCTGAAAGGAAAT
>JBDNIR010000276.1:0-4115 GCA_041688195.1 Marinobacter sp. | reverse complement strand
GGCTTCGTTGTTGGCCTGCCAGTCCCGTAAAAAGTTGATTCCGCCGTCATCCAGCAGATCGAGCCGCACAAAGGGTTCGTCCAGAATAATATGGTCAAAGGCAATGGTGCCGCTGACCAGTGACAATATCGCCGGGTTCACATCAAGTTGTTGCAGTGCAAACACCGGCTCGCCGGAGGCATCTGCAGCAGTCAGTTCTGTTATCCCTACACTCAGGTTAAAGGGGTTGATCCGGATGTCATCCACGCTGGCAGTCCAGCCCAGATGCTGCTGCAACCGATCAGGCATCTCACGCTCCAGCCACCACGGCAAGACCCCAGCCACGAGCAGTGCGTAAAACAGCACCACTATCACGAGCCAGACAGATAGCCGTTTATGCCAGGGTTTTGCAGTTCGGGGGGTGGCCAACAGCATCTCTCCTTAAAGTGAAACCGACGTATATTGTTACATGACTATAACGCGGGGCTGCCGTGCATTTCCATCCGTCGCCAATCCTGAAAGAATAGTCCACCGTAAAGCTTCGGTGCTACCGATGAGTAACACGGCTCCTTAACTCAACCTCAGGATGCTTCCGATGGATATAGGTGACATGCGCCGTGACTTTGAAAGTGACGGCCTCGATCGTGACGACCTCAACCCCAATCCGGTTCAGCAGTTTGAGCACTGGTTCGAGGATGCCCGCACTGCTGGCATCCTCGAACCCAACGCCATGTCCCTCGGCACCAGTGATCGCGAGGGTCGACCTGATATCCGTACGGTGCTATTGAAGTATTTTGATGATCAGGGATTTGTCTTCTATACCAACTATGGCAGCCGCAAAGCTGCAGAAATGGCAGACAACCCCAACGCCGCGCTGCTGTTTCCGTGGATCGGACTTAACCGACAGGTGATTGTTCAGGGCAGCGTTGAAAAAGTCAGCAAGACGGAATCACTGCGTTATTTTGCCTCACGGCCTCGGGGCAGCCAAATCGGCGCCTGGGTGTCCGAGCAAAGCCAGGTTATCACCTCCCGGGTGCTGCTGGAGCAGAAAGTTGCGGAGATTAAACGTAAATTCGGCGACGGTGAGGTGCCTCTGCCCTCGTTCTGGGGCGGATACCGGGTGATGCCCCATCGTATTGAATTCTGGCAGGGTCGCCCAAGTCGGCTGCACGACCGGTTTGAATATCTCAGGCAAGATGAAGGCTGGGTTATCCAGAGACTTCAACCATGACAGAGCATGGCCATGAGTGACATCATCGACGTTCAGAAACGTTGTCCCTGGTGCGGGACCGATCCGCTTTACGTGACGTACCACGATGAAGTCTGGGGGCGGCCGGAATACGACGACCTGGCATTGTTCGAAAAGCTCTGTCTGGACGGCCAGCAGGCGGGCCTGAGCTGGATTACCATTCTCAGGAAGCAACAAAGCTACCGGGCTGCCTATGATAGTTTTAATCCCGAGAAAATCGTCCGGTACGACAGCGAACGGATAGCCACCTTGCTGCAGAACCCCGGTATTATCCGCAATCGCCTTAAGGTGGAATCGATCATCAAAAACGCCCGGAGCTATCTGGCGCTGAAAGAGCAAGGCCGGTCATTCAGCCGTTCCCTGTGGGATTTTGTGGACGGCAAGCCTGTCCAGAACCATTGGCGCTCCTTTGCCGAGGTGCCGGTCCACACGCTCGAGGCGCAAACGATGTCGAAAGCGCTTCGCAAACAGGGCTTCAATTTTGTCGGGCCGACAATTGTGTATGCTTTTATGCAGGCCACTGGCATGGTAAATGATCACCTGGTGTCCTGCCCGCAGCACTCTGACTGTCGTGCGCTGGGGTAAATCGTAAAGGACCCACGCCGCTGGGACCTGCAAAACGCAATTTAGCCAGACCCTCGCTGATCTTGATATCGCCCTTCGTCGTATTGCCTCCCATACCCGACATTTCGGAGTGCAGTACCGTGCGAATTACATTATCAGAGCTACGAGCAAGGGAATCTGCTTCCATTGATCTGCTCGGCATGAACTCCGGCAACATCCAGCCCATGCGCATTCAGGGTCAGAAGACATGATCGCAGTCGCCCGACTGGCTATTGCCATTGGCCTGCTTGGCTTACTGCCATTTATTTTCGGCGCCGCTTCATTATTTTGCTGGCCGGAACACAGCGCTTGGCTGACAGATTATTTTTACGTCTACAGCGCTGGCATTCTGGCCTTTATGGCGGGGGTTTACTGGCCCATTGCCATGCAATTGGAAGCTCGTTGCTACCCGCTGTCGCCGCTGACCACTATGCTGATCAGCCAATTATTCTTTGTCACTGCCGGAATCGGTCTGCTGTTGCCGCTTGTCTGGCAAATTGTGCTTTATCCCGCTGCCTTCCTGATGCTCTATGTAGTGGATGTGCGTTGGATGCACCTTTACTGGCCACGTTGGTATCAGAAATTACGTCTTGTACTGACGAGTGTCGCTGTGATTGCACAAGCTGTTGTGGCCGTGTGGTTCCTGTCCGCCGTTTGAACCTTGTCGTGTTCTGGTACTCCTGATGTCTCGAAGGATCAATGGTTGTCAGGACACAATCCATAAAAAAGCCGGCGTAGCTGCCGGCTTTCTGTTGTTCAGGCCATCTTCAATTGCCAACCATCTCCCCCATATTGGCGCACTTGGCCTGTAACTTGGCCAGCGCCCCCTTTTCGATCTGACGAACCCGCTCCCGGCTGATGCCCATATCATCGGAAATCACCTGCAAAGTGTCCGGCTCCGGGCGATCGAGGCCAAAACGACGGCTCAATACAGTTTGCTCCCGTGGGTTAAGATCTCCCAGGATACTTTCCAGTATTCTGCGGCGATCACGAGGCACCAACGCTTGTTCAGGCGTTTCCTGTTCACCCAGCGTCAGAGCGTCACCCAGCATCACATTGCCGTCCTCGGTGGTCGGGGCGTCGGTGGAGATCTCCACACCGCCGTACACCACCAATTCACGCACCCGGCTCGGGGATACTTCCAGTTCTTGGGCCAGCTCACTCTGCCGGGGTGTGCGGCCAAGCTTACGATGCAGCCTCAACGTGGTGGCTTGCAGGGCGCGAATCTCATCGACGATGTGATCTGGTATGCGAACCACCCTCTGACCCCGTTTGAGGCAACGCTTGACCTCTTCGCTGATCCACCAGTAGGCGTAGGTGGAGAAGCGAAAGCCCTTGCTCGGGTCAAACCGCTCCACCGCTTTAATCAGACCCACATTGCCGTCCTGTATCAGGTCCGACATCGACAGGCCACGGTTTGAATGGCGACGGGCAATATGAACTGCCAGCCGCAGATTACTCTGAATCAGCAGCTCCCGACTGGCCTTCACCAGACGGAGGGCGCGTTTGGCACGCAAAGTGGGTAGCTCCGACTCCGAACGCTGCCGGACCACATCCCGGATGGTTCTTGGAACATCTTCACCCAGGCCCTGCACCTCAGCGAGGACATCCAGGCAAAAACTGAGGCGGCGGCTAAGCGTGCGCTCGCCTTTTTCGGTCAGTAACTCGTGACGGGACGCATCCCTGAAGTAGTGGCCAACCAAGGTTTCAGGCTCGCCCTGCGGCACTACAGCGGAAGAGGTGACCTGCCGTTTAACTTCGTTCATGGCATTTAGTCCGATCTGAATTTAGATACTTGAAATACGAACCAAACAGTTCCGTGGATCGACAATCAGCCGTTAGTGAAAGCCACAACAGGGAGTTTGAACGATAACAGAAAGCGGATCGGATGCGCCCGCGTTACCGCTGTCGACGCCCCGATCAGGAGGCAAGATATCACACTTGCGACATATCTAATGATGTCGAGCGATTTTCTCAGGCCGCTACGATGGCATAGCCGTGATTATATGGCTCGATCAGGGTCTGATGGAGTTTCGCAATCGCTCTTTTGTAATGGGATTCGTCAATCACGAACTGCATATCAACCTGACGCAGACACTGGTGAATGGCGAGTACGCTGATGTCTTCGTCCGCCAGGGCCTGCACGGTTTTTGCCAGAAGACCTGGCACGTGCATATCACTGCCTATCGCCGAGACCAGGGCCACTTTCCGGGTGCTGATCTCGCCATTGGGAAACTCTTCCTGCAATACCTTCACTACCCGCTTAACATGCTTCAGCGTGCTG
>JBDNIR010000006.1:0-2795 GCA_041688195.1 Marinobacter sp. | reverse complement strand
TGTTCAGCATGCTCCATGAGCACCCTATTGATTACACGTTGTTTTTCCGAGGCTTATCCAACCTGCCCTCAAAAGGCGAAGCGCCGGTAAGAGACCTGTTCGTAGACCGCTCAGTGGCAGACGACTGGCTGAAGCGCTACGGCGAACGCCTGAAACAGGAAACCCGGCCAGACGCCGAACGGGAAGCCGTCATGTGCGCAGCCAACCCCAAATATATCTTGCGAAACTACCTGGCCCAGGAAGTGATTCAGGACGCCCAGACCGGCGAATACGACAGCCTGCACCGATTGCTGGAAGTGCTGAAAAAGCCCTTTGACGAACAGCCGGAGAATGAAGACTACGCCAGGCTGCCGCCGGACTGGGGTAAGCATTTGAATATTAGTTGTTCGAGTTGATGGCTGAGCTGCAGTGGCGACAACGGTACCGATAGCCGAACCTTCAGAACACTTCGGTAAAATCCGATTTTGGGCCGCGTCCTCTTGCAATCAGGTTATCTAAAGGCTATTTTCCGTTTGGAATAAGTGGACTTTAAAGTATTTTAGAAAACCCTCAGAAATTCCAATGGATGGAAACCTATGATCAGGGAGATCAGTCAATGAGTGTTCCGCAAACTGCCAGTTTTCATGTCGTTCGTCGCCATCAGTCGCTTGCCGAGTTGACCCGTTATCTCTACGGAGACCTTGAGTCGGCCCAGGCTCAGGATTTCATGAGGCTGAACGAGACTGCGCCAGACAGCTTTGGCGCTCTGCTATCCGGCCAAATGCTCTACCTGCCGGAGCCGGTGTGTTACCCCTCCAATGTTGAAACCGATATTCAGGCCATGGTTGCCAGTTTTAATATATTCATCGTCAACCGCATGGATGCTGCGCAAAGGCAGGCCCTTGCTGAAAACCCCGGGATTATAAAAAATGCAGCGGAAAATCCAAGCATCCTGAAAGGTATCGCAAGTGTCAGCAATACCTTCGCCAGTGGCCTTGTTGCAGGAGTCTCTATTCAGACCAAAGCCCTTGGTCGCACACTGAAAAATCTTGAAAACCGCTACGTACAATCCTTCAAAGCCCACGGCAAATTGACACTGCAGTTCTATACCCAGCGCCAGCAACTGTACTCCGCACTTGACACCAACATGGGCCGCCTGTCGCGCACTATTGCACTGGGCACACCCCGGGATATGGCCGCCAGAAGTGCGCTCAAGATCAGTACCAAAAGCCAGGTTCTGCACTGGGAACGCCATGGGACCGATGGTGGAGTAAAGGGCTTTCAGTCGCATTTTGACCGCCTGGCACAAACCACCCGTTATTTGAAGAACGGCGGCTACCTGACCATCGCCATTGATGGAGCACTGACCTACGACACGATCAAAAAGGCATGCAAGTCCGATGATCGGTTCTGTCATAAAACGGCTGTTGTTGAATCGTCTGGTTTTGCGGGCCGCGTTGTTGGTGGTTTTAGTGGTGGGATACTCGCTTACGGGGCCTGCAGCACAATCTTTGCCTTACCTTCTGCGGGCTCAAGTTTCCTTTGGTGTGGCTTGGTGGCTGGTGCCGCAGGGGGCTTTTTGGGTGGAACCGGTGCTGGGTTTTTGACTGAAAAAGGCGCCGAAGTTTTTTTCGGGTCGACCTATCCGGTACCTAAGTGATGAACTTATACGCGTTAGCCGCCTTAATGTTTATTCAGGTTGTGGTGTGGATAGCTTTAACCTCATGGGCATTTTTGATTTTGCCTGATGAATCACTCTCGCTGAAAATTAGTATGTCTGCTTTATTTTTTCTTTTGCCCGGAGGATTTTTCTGGCTGGGTTACACCCTCTACCTTATGAACCGGTTGATTCAGAAAGTGGATGACATTGTAGAGCCTGAGATTGTTGAATCGTTGAAGCTTCGCGGTGATGACTGGTTTTTTAAATTTCATCGGCTCACAAGATATTCGTTGTCGGCTGTAAGCACCCGACTGAATCGAAGAGACTTCGCCCATTATAATTTCGAGCAGCTGCCTCGTCAGTTACTTGTGCCATTACGAGTCTATCAGTATTGGCAATGGTTGATTGGCGTCGCACTGGTGATCGGCCCCAGCCTGATGTGGATAGTAGAGCATTACAATTGGCGACCTTCCTGAGCTGAGTCCTAATTCAGTCGCCCTCAAAATCACCCAAAGCTCTCAGCCAAGCGCATAGCCGTTAGTTGTTCAATTCACTACTCGTTGATTTTTAATAACCAAACAGTATTTCACGATTTTCGTTAAAAAACCTAAAGTATCACTCATGATTAAGAGTTTCGGGTGTAAGGAAACACAAAAACTGTTCTCCGGTGGCAAAACTCGCAAGTTTTCCGGGTTTCAGTCACAGGCCGAGAGAAAGCTTCAAATACTAAACGGTGCTGAGACGCTTGATGATTTGAAATCGCCGCCAGGAAACAAACTTGAGGCGCTCTCTGGCGACAGGTATGGCCAATACAGTATCAGGATAAATAACCAGTGGAGGCTGTGTTTTCGGTGGACGGACGATGGACCTGAAAACGTTGAAATAATTGATTACCACTGAATCACCGAACCACTGAGGAGACAGGGCAATGATCAAGAATGGTATGCGCCCAATACATCCAGGAGAAATTCTGAAAGAAGAATACCTCAATCCTCTTGAAATGAGCGTAAATGCGCTAGCAAAAGAGCTTCATGTGACAGTTCAGCGCCTGAACGAAGTTGTTCGCGGTAACCGTCGCCTTAATGCGGATTTGGCATTGAGACTGGGCCGTTACTTTCGCACAACTGATCGTTTCTGGCTTAATATGCAGATGGAT